>CAIYDQ010000034.1 GCA_903925075.1 uncultured Geobacter sp. | reverse complement strand
CTTAATGGGAAAGGGCTCGGAGAGGGTGAAAAGCTCGCGAAAGCTCTCTCTCCCCCCTGACTTAACGGCAGAAAGCGTAGGTTGCGTTGAACGGGTGCATCGTGAAACGCAACGTCACCTTGATGCCCTCACCGCAACGTCGCGTTTCGTGCCTCAACGCGACCTACAGGGCCACAGGCGCCACCACATTCGATGTGGCGGCGCCTTACTCCGCCCCCTTCCCCCTTCAGCTGTCCGCTCCCCAATCATCCCCAGCACTTCCCTCGATAGAACAGCTAGTTCCCGATCCAACAAATTAAATTTTTTTTAATCATATTTTTTCAGCATGGTAAACTGGAGGCTTTGTTGTTCAAAAAAACGGCAAGGACGACACCGCCATGAAGCTACTTTCCGCTCCCGGTAAGCTCTTTTGGGTTTTTCTAGCACTGTCTCTGGCCGGTTCGCCACAGGCGCAGGCCACTCTCGGCGAAGGAGCAGATTCCATCGCCAGGGACGCTAAGGCGCTGTCGGCCGCCAAAACCGTATATTCCAGCCATGCCGTCTACAAGGTCCAGACGCTCTCCTCGGACGCCACCGAGGTGCGGGAGTATCTTACGCCGTCCGGCGTCGTTTTCGCCGTCACCTGGAACGGCTTGGTCCACCCTGATTTGAGCGCGCTGCTCGGCTCGTATGCGCAGGAGTACCGAGCCGCGAAAGAGCAACTGCCGCGCAGGCATGGACGGAAGAGCACTCGGGTGCAGTCCGGTCAGGTTGTGGTGGAAACCTGGGGACACATGCGCAACTTGCAGGGAAGGGCCTATCTGCCGGCACTGATCCCGGAAGGAGTGGACACCAATGAAATTCACTAAGAAGATGCTGCTCATATTCCTGGCGCTGGGGGTGTCGCTGTTAACCGCGAGGTGCGGCGGAGGGGGCGGCGGGGGGGGCGGAACAACCGCGAGTACGCCCGCCGTCGGGGCCAGTCTGATTTCGATCATGCTCGCGCCCGGCAGTTCCACGGTAGGCGTCGGCGGGGTTACTCATTTCACGGTCACCGGCGCCTATTCCGACAATTCGGCCAAGGATCTGACCGGCAACGCGGACTGGGTCTCGTCGGCCGGCGGCGTGGCCTCGGTCAGCAACGAGGCGGGCTCCAAGGGAATGGCAACCGCCAAAACAGTCGGCCGTACGGAAATCACGGCTTCCTTTGAAGGCTTCAGCAGTACGGCGCAACTTACGGTGACCGTAGGCGACGCCACGGCAAACGTGATGCCCGTCACGGTGAACGGCTCCCTGTGCTCGCCCGCCACCTCCGCCAACTACATCAACAAGGCATGCGTCAGCGTCACCATCTGCAACCCCGGCACTTCGACCTGTCAGACGGTCAGCGATATCCTGCTGGATACGGGAAGCTACGGGCTGCGCATTTTCAAACAGGCCCTGCCGAATCTGACCCTCCCCGCGATTGCCAGCGGTTCGGGATCGCTCGCCGGATGCGTCCAGTTTGCCGACGGCACCTCGCTTTGGGGACCGATCCGGCTGGCCGGAGTGCAACTGGGGAACGAGCAGGCAGTACAGATCCCCATCCAGGTCGTCGATGCATCCTTCGGCACGCGGCCGGGAGGGTGCGGCAATGCCGACCAAACCCCCGAAAGCGCGGGCCTCACCGGCATTTTAGGCGTGGGGGTTTTTAACGAGGATTGCGGACCCGGCTGTGCAAGCAGCGCTGCCAACGGGATCTACTACAGTTGCCTCGGCTCAAGTTGCAGCGGCGCCAGCGTCCCCATTGCCAACCAGGTCCAAAACCCGGTGTCGCACCTGCCGACCGACAACAACGGCGTGACGGTGCAAATGTCTTCGGTCCCCTTGGGCGGCGCTCTCTCCAGCACCGGTTCCCTGGTACTTGGCATCGGCACCCAAGCCAACAATTCGGCGGCGCCGGCGCAGGTGTTTACGACCAACTCGAACGGCGAGTTCACCACCATCCTGGCCGGGAACAGCAAGGTAAGCTTTCTTGACACCGGCTCCAACGGCATCTTTTTCCCGAGCAACGATCCGCTGCTGCCGGTCTGCCCTTCTTCCGCTTCAGATTGGTACTGCCCCGCAGGCACCAAGAGTATGTCAGCCACCATAGTCGGCGCACTCGGCGCCCCCAGCGCACCGGCATCGTTCAACGTCACCAACTTCGTAACGCTGATGAATTCGAGCAACGACGTCTTCAGCGACTTGGCCGGGCCGACCAGCTTCGGTGTCGACTGGGGGCTCCCATTTTTCATGGGAAAAACCGTCTATGTGGGAGTGGAAGGCAAGACAGGTCTTGGAACCATCGGTCCTTATGTGGCATACTGAGCCGCGGCCACGGGCTTGCCCCGGGATGGCTTGGATGGCGTGAGCTGAAGATGCCATCGCACCAAACAGCGCCGAACACCATGCAGATATGCGATGCCGTACTTTGGGAGGTGCAGTTTTGATCAGGAATATTTTTATCGCCGCCGTTTTGATGGCTGCGACCCTAGTCGCAGCACCGGCGCAGGCGGCGCAGAACCCGCCGGCGATCGAGAAGGAGAAGGGAGCGGAAAGGCTGGGAGAGCCGGAGAAGGCTTCGACCGCCGTGGCCAAGAGCGCCGTCACCAAGCACCGGGTGCGCATCAACGGCAAGGAGATCGCCTACACGGCAACCGCGGGGGAATTGCCGGTCCTGAACGACGCCGGCGAAACCGAGGCGGAAATATTCTATGTCGCTTACAACGTCGAAAACCGCGATCCCGCCCACCCCCGCCCGCTGCTGTTCATCTTCAATGGGGGACCGGGCGCGGCTTCCATCTGGCTGCACCTTGGCGCCATCGTCCCCAGGCGGGTGCAGATGCTTCCCGACGGCAACATGCCGGCTCCCCCCTTTCGATTGATCGACAACTCCTTCAGCTGGCTGGATCAGGCCGATCTGGTCTTCGTCGATCCGGTGGGAACGGGCTACAGCAGGGCGGCGAAGCCGGAGACCACCAAGAATTTCGCCGCCGTGCGCGGCGACATCGATTCGCTGGGGAGGTTCGTCAGACTGTACCTGACCCGCAGCGGCAGTTGGAACGCCCCGCTTTTTCTGGTGGGCGAGAGCTACGGCACCTTCCGCTGCGCCGGCCTTTCCGAATACCTGATCGAGCACGGCGTCGCCCTGAACGGCATGATCCTGATCTCTTCGATCCTCAACCTGCAGACCACCTCGTTCGACAACGGCAACGACCTTCCCTATCAACTTTTCCTCCCCAGCTACGCCGCAACCGCCTGGTACCACAAGAAGCTCGCTCCCCCATTGCAGGGGGACCTGGAGCGTACGCTCGCCGCCGCCGAGCAGTGGGCGGCCACCGGTTACCAGGAGGCGCTGAACAAGGGAGATCGATTGTCGGCGCAGGGGCGCCGGGACGCGGTCGAGAAACTGGCGAGCTTCACCGGCCTTAGCGCCTCCTTTGTCGACAACCGAAACCTGCGCGTCGACAGCCGCAGTTTCGTCAAGGAGCTTTTGCGCGACCGCGGCCAGATGCTCGGCTTCATGGACAGCCGTTTCACGGCCGCCAACCTGGAGCCCGGCTCGACGTCCGGTTTCGATCCGACCGTCGCCACCATCCGTCCCCCTTTCAGCGCCGCCTTCAACGGTTACGTGCGGGAGGAGTTGGGATATCGATCCGACCTGGAATACTTCACGCTTGGGGGGGGAATCGGGCACTGGGATTGGGAGGCGAAAAACAGTTATGCCGACACCAGCGACAACCTGCGCAACACCCTGGCGAAAAACCCCTACATGCGGGTTTTCATCGCCTCCGGCAGTTTCGACCTGGCCACCCCCCACTTCGCCACCGAATACACGGTCGCTCATCTCGGTTTGACGCCGGAGCTCAGGAAGAACATCACCCTGCGCCGCTATCGCTCCGGGCACATGATGTACCTGGAAACAGCGGCGCTGGGGCAGTTAAAGCAGGATGTAGAGGGGTTTATACGGCAAACGTTGAAGGAACAGGCGAAGTAACATCGTCTATTAATTTTACTTCAAAGGCTCGCACACGGATTAAGAGGATTATACGGAAAAAGTCAGATTAACCTTCAGGCTTTTTTAGCCTTTGGTTTACCCCAATAGTCTTTTGCCTTATCGGACTTTATCCGTTCGATCCGTTCAATCCGTGTGCGAGCCTTTGACTTTTTACCCTTTCAATCCGGCAGCCACGATCTCGGCTATGTCTTTCACCTGCGCCTTATTCCCCTCGACGTCCTTCAAGCCGTCCTCGAACATGGTCATGCAAAACGGGCAACTGACGCAAATGGTGTCGGGCTTTTGGGCGATGGCCTCCCGCACGCGGCTGCGGTTGATCGGCGTCCCTTCGTGCTCTTCCAACCACATCCTCCCTCCGCCTGCCCCGCAGCAAAAAGAGTCCTCCCGGTTTCGCTCCATCTCCATCACCGGCTTGCCGGTGACCTCTTTGAGCAACTCGCGCGGCGCCTGGTAGATGCCGTTGTGGCGGCCGAGATAGCAGGAATCATGGAAGACGACGCTGCCTGCTGCGCCTGTCTCCGGCGCAAGGGCGAGTTCCCCGCTGTCGACCAGCCCCTTGATAAGCTCGCTGTGATGCACCACCTCAAGCTCCAGTCCATATTGGCGGAAGTCGTTCTTCAGCGTGTTGTAGCAGTGCGGGCACTGGGTGACGACCTTGGTCACGCCCTTTTCCCGAAGTTGTTGCACGCTCTGCTTTGCCATCACGTCGAACAGGTACTCGTTGCCCAACCTCCTGAGGCTCTCGCCGCAACATTTTTCGTCCTTGCCGAGCACGCCGTAGGATACGCCGGCCGCGTCCAGAACGCGGGTCAGCGCAACCGTCACCTGCTTGTTCCTGGCGTCGAAGGCGCCGGCGCAGCCGACGAAGAGCAGGTACTCGGTCTCGCCAGCGACGAAAGGACGCAATTGCAACTGCGAGCTCCACTTGCCTCGCTCAGAGGGCGCCATCCCCCAAGGATTGGACCTCTGCTCCATATTCTCGAAAAGGTTCAGCAATTCCTCGGGAAACTTCGCCTCCATCTGCACCAGATGCCGGCGCATCTTCACGATCTTGGGCAGATGCTCGATGAAAACCGGGCACGCCTCCATGCAGGCGCCGCAGGACGTGCAACTCCAGAGCGCCGCTTCGCTGCAACTGCTCTCGCCCGGCGCTCCTCCGATGAGGGAAGAGACGGCGCCATCGGACCGCTCCGGCCCGCGGGAGGCGCCGCGCAGCGAGGCGCCGTTTTCCAGCAGGCTCTCCTTGATGGCATGCACCAGCAAGCGCGGATTCAGCTCCTTGCCGGTAAAGGCAGCCGGACAGGCATGCTGGCACCGGCCGCATTCCGTGCAGGAGAGCGAATCCAGCAGGTCCTTCCAGCTCAGGCGGTCGACGCTCGCGGCGCCGAAGCTGTTGCCTTCGCTGAAGTCCTCGCGCGGCTGGCAGTTGGTTTTCTCCAGGCTGCGCAGGAAGACGTTGGGAATGGCGGTCAGGATGTGCAGATGTTTGCTGTAGGGAAGAAAGTTCATGAACGCCAAAAGGAGCGCGGCGTGCAGCCACCAGAATACGGCGGGCAACGCCTGGAGTCGCGACGCCAAGGGAGAGTGGAGCAACAGCGCGGCGGTAAGGTTCGACACCGGCGCTCCAGCGACAGGCTGCGCCACTCCCAGGGCGATCTCGGCCCCGCGCAGGCCGAAGTAGGCGAGCATCAGGGCGGCGATCATGAACAGGATGAAAAAGGCCTCGAAACTGCGGCTCCCTTCGAACGGAGGGTTGAATGCACGGCGCACGGCCGCCACCGCCACCGCCGCCAGCGCCGCCAGCGAGCAGCAGTCGAAGGCGAAGAGCAGCGCTCCGTAGAGAGGCGCGGGGAGCAGGGCGAAAGAGATGCCCGGGAACACCCCCGACAACAGGAACTCGCCGTTGGCCAGGGCCAGCACCAGGAAGGCCCAGAAGATGACGCTATGGTTCACCCCGAACGGGCGTTTTATCACCCGCCTCTGGCCGAAGGCGTAAACGAGCATCTCCCGGCAGCGCGCAAGCGGCCTGTCCAAGCGCTGCTCGCCGGCGCCGACCGCCACCAGGCCCAACCGGCGGTAGCAGCTAAAGGAAAATAGGGCCAGGGAAGCTGACAGCAAAACGACAAAAATCGAATGTTGCATGGGCACTCCGAATATTACATGGAATCGTAGGAAATCAGCAAAAAAGCGCGCAGCAACCCAGTCCCCAGTCCAGCTTAAAGTTTCGGGTTATGGCCCGCCCGCTATCTGCGGGTGATCTGGTTAGGTAGGGGCGAATCTTGTATTCGCCCTTTTCGCTCGCTGGCACCCGGGGCGAACACAAGGTTCGCCCCTACGGCAAGCAATCACAGGGAGGCACCGAAGTTTCAAGCCGGAAAGAGTACTAATGCGGCTTGCCCGCCCGTTTGAGCTCGCGGACCCTTGCCGTCAGGGCCGGCACTACCTGGAACAGATCGCCCACGATGCCGAAGGTGGCAACCTCGAAGATCGGAGCCTCGGCGTCTCGGTTGATGGCGATGATCACGTCGGAATCCTGCATGCCGACCAGGTGCTGAATGGCGCCGGAAATGCCGCAGGCGATGTAGATCTTGGGCCGCACCGTCTTGCCGGTCTGCCCGACCTGCCGCTCCTGAGGCAGCCAACCGGCGTCGATGGCGCTGCGCGAGCCGCCGACCACCCCGCCCAGTTGCTCGGCCAACTCCTCCAGCATGCCGAAGTTCTCCTTGGCCATCAGCCCGCGCCCCCCCGAGACGATGAACTCGGCGCCGGCCACGTCCACGCGGTCCTTCCCTCCCTTGTCGCTGATCACTTCCAGCACCCGGGTGAAGATGGACGCCTCGGAAATGGCGCAGTTTTCCTCGACTATTCGACCGCTGGCGCCTTCGCGTCGCTCAGGCATCGACATGACGTGGGGTCGGACCGTCGACATCTGCGGACGGAACCGGTCGCACATGATGGTGGCCATGATGTTGCCGCCGAAGGCCGGCCGCGTCTGCATCAGATTCCTTTTCTCGTCAATGCCAAGGCCGGTGCAGTCGGCGGTAAGGCCGGTCCTCATCCTGGTGGCGACGGCCCCGGCGAGGTCTCGCCCCATGCCGGTCGCGCCCATCAGCACGATCTCCGGCTTGTATTTGTCGATCAGATAGCACATCGCCTCCAGGTAAGGTTCGGTGCGGTACTGCCTGAAGACGCTCTGGTTGATCAGGTAGGCGCGGTCGGCGCCGTAGCTGAAGGCCTCGCTGGTCAGGTGCGCGACCTGGTCGCCGATCACCACCGCGGACAGCTCCACGCCGAGGGTATCGGCCAAGTCGCGACCGACCCCGGTCAGTTCCCAGGAAACTCGGGCCGGCTCGCCGTCGTTTTGCTCGATGAAGACCCAGACGCCGGAGTAGGCCGAGATCTTGCGGCGGCGCTCAAGTTCCTCCTCGTCCACCTCCGCGCCGCTTTCCTTGGCCATGACGGCAAGGATCTGCAGTTCCTCGGGGGTGTAGAACATCTCCAGGGCACCGGCGGGGCAGACTTTCACGCACTTGAGGCAGCCGATGCACTTTTCGGCCTCGATGATCGGCTCGCCGCTTTCGCTCATCTCCACGCTGTCCACCGGACAGGCGCTCTGGCAACGGGCTCCGCAGGCGGCGCATTTGCCGGTGATCACCCTGGCCTTGCCGCGCGGTTTTTTCGGTTTAACAGGTTGCGTCACGTTGTACCTCGTTGGCTTGGTCTATATCGGGAGCAGGTCGCCCGTCAGCAGACGGTCCACCAGCAGGCGAGCGGCGGCGATGGGGTCCTGCAGGCCGTCGCCGACGATCTCGCCTTCGCTTCGTTGCGGAGAAAAAATGCGGCTCACCCAAGTGGGCGACCCCTTAAGCCCGACGGTGTTCGGGTCGAGACGCAGTTCCTCGTTGCTCCAGCACTCCACTTCCGCCCGCACGGACGCCAGCCGCATGGGAACCGTCGGATACCGAGGGCGATTCAACTCGCGCACCACGGTGATCATGGCGGGGAGGCGCGCCTCGACGATCTCGTAGCGCCCCTCAAGCTTGCGCCGCACCGTCACCGTTCTTCCTTTCAGGTCGATCTTTTGGATCCTGTCGACCAGGGTCAACTGAGAAAAGCCGAGTCTGACCGCGATCCCAGGGCCGACTTGGGCGGTGTCGCCGTCGATGGTCTGCTTGCCGCAGAAAACTATGCCTACCTCTTCCTGCTCGCCGATTTTCTTGATTGCCGCGGCGAGCACGTTGCTGGTGGAAAGCGTATCGGCACCCCCGAAGACACGATCGGAAAGAAGTATGCTACGGTCGACACCTAGAGCCAAAGCCTTTCTCAGCGCCGCTTCGGCGTTGGGCGGCCCCATAGAAAGCGCCACGGCTTTCAAACCGTGGCTCCCCTTGAGGCGCAGGCTTTCCTCCAGCGCGTGGCTGTCGTAGGGATTGACGATGAACGGGATCCCCTCCCTGATCAGCGTGTTGGTCACCGGGTCAATTTGCACCTGGGTGGTATCCGGGACCTGCTTGATGCAGGCGATTACGATCATGACGTCCTCCTGTTGTGCCCGTTCTTCAGCCGATGGTGTTTAGGTTCTTCAGCGCATGGTGTTTAAGTTCTTCAGCGCATGGCGTTCCGGTTCCTCAGCGCATGGCGTTCCGGCTCCTCAGCCCATGGTGTGCCTGTTCCTTAGCCCATGCTCCCCATGCTGGCGAGCGCATAAATGGTTTCCGGCCGATAGCACGGCTTTGCGCCCAAGTACATGAGCAGGTTGCTCCCTTTGACCTCGAAGCCTCGCGCTTCCAGAACCGCCGCAGCCGCGCGATTTCCGGAAGGCACATCCAGCAGAATCTTGCGCTCGGCGTTTACGAGCGCGCCATCCAGAAGTTCAGCCGCCTGAGAATCGGCCATGCCGCTCCAGGGACCAATCTGCGTGCCGCCATCCCACCGCTGGCAGCAAAGGAAACCGTCGGAGTTGCGGTACAACTCCCCTCTGGCGAAAGAGACTTGCAAGAGGGAGTCGCGCCGATCGCCCCACCCTACCCGGTCCAACTCCGCCGCCGGATCGATATCGAACTCAGCCGGCTCTACAGGATTGAACGCCGCTGGCGCCATGTCACGCGGCGTCGCCGCCGAGGCAGCGCGTCGGTTAGTCGTGCGACTCCAGCGCTTCACCTCGTCGATCTCGACGAACCCGAGCTGTCGGTACAATCCTGAACCCTGCGCCGAAGCGGTCAGCCAGATGGTCTGCACGCCGCGGCTTAAAAGCTCTGATACGGCCCTTTCCATGAGCGTGCGACCGAGGCCGCGTTTTCTGACGTCCGGCCGCACCAGCAAATTGCCGATCCAGCCGCTCTCCCCATAACTGACGGAAGTAATGTACGCCAGCGTTTTCTCCCCGTCCCGGCAAACAAAGCATCCTTGGGGGAAGCTTCGCAGCAGGAACTCGAACTCCCAGCGCCCGCAGATCCAACCCTCCGCTTCGGCCAAGGCCAGGAAAGGGCCGATGTCCGCGTCGAGAAAAGGGCAAACCATGGATCAGACCGGAGGAGTCAGCTGCAGGTCCTGACCGATCAGGCCGACGGCATCGGCGCGGCACTGTTTGCAGTGCTTGAACTGCCCGATGGTCTTTTCGTTGGCCAGGCGAAGCGCATCGAGCCTCTCCGGGGAAGGAGGGAGCACGTGGGCGAAGTCGGCCTGCGGGATGAGCGGCATGATGTTCATCACGAAGGCGCCCAATTCGCGCACCTTCGCAGAGATGACCGGAATCTGGTCGTCGTTCACCCCGGGGATCAGCACCGTGTTGATCTTGATGGTCAGTCCCAACTCGGCCGCCAGGCGTATCCCCTCCAGTTGGTTGCCGATCAGCAAAGCGGCAGCCTCCTCGCCGGTGTACCTGACGCCGTGGTGCAGAACATGGGAATAGATCTTGGCGCCGACCCGCGGATCGAGCGCGTTCAGCGTCACGGTCAGGCTGTGCAGATCGATTTCTTCGAGCAGCTTCATCTTCTCGGGCAAAAGCAGGCCGTTGGTGCTCAGGCACTTGATTAAATGGGGGAACTCCTGACCGATCATGCGAAAGGTCTCGAAGGTTTCCTCGTTGAAGAGCGGATCGCCCGGGCCGGCGATGCCGATCACCTTGATGATCGGTCCGGTCACCGGACTGGCCATGACCTCGCGCACCTTGACGATGGCTTCCGCCGGGGTGAGTATCCTGCTGGTGACGCCGGGGCGCGACTCGTTGGCGCAATCGTGGCGTCTGGTGCAGTAGCCGCACTTGATGTTGCATTTAGGTGCCACAGCCAGGTGCATCCTGCCGTTCTTATGGTGATTGCCGCCGAAACACGGGTGTCCCTGAATCTTCTCCATCTTGTTGCACGACGTTGCCATGGTTGCCTCCCTTTCCGCTTGACTCGGGCGCAGCGAATACGCGCTCGGTCAGCCGTAAAACGCAAAAACCCGACGGAGTCTGCTGATCCGTCGGGCGTCGTTGCCTTTGCGTTAGATACACCATTGTATCTGCTATCGTCTCATGAGCATTTAGCGTGCCAGTTCGCAAAGGTGCGGCCTCGACCAATCGGCAAGCAGCGCGCAAACGACCCGTTGGCGACTTGCTCCCCTGCTCCATCGAAAGCGGCAATCGCCGTAACCAAAGGTGCAACTACCAGGAATGAGTGTGTTTATTCGTCGAGCGGATCTCGGTCTGCCGGCGGCGGGAAAATTTGGCAAAGCAGCAACAGGAGTCGGTCTGCTGCCTCGCCGTGACGGATCATAGCGGCGTGCAGCCTGCCTCGGATCGGCAGTCAAAGACTATTTTTTGGGCAATCGGTCCAAGTTGCAGCGGCGGCGATGCCGAAAACACGCCGTTGTCGGAGCGGATTGCTTATTGCAGTAGGATAGCCATGCCCTATTCGACAGAGGAATTATTATCGCGCGCACGAGCAGCGTTCATCGGTCTGGCGGTAGGCGACGCGCTGGGAGCCCCGGCCGAGTTCCTGACCAGGGGCGAGATCCGAGACAAGTATGGCGTGCTGAAGGAGATGGTGGGCGGCGGTTGGCTGCGCCTGAAACCCGGGCAGGTGACCGACGACACCCAGATGGCGCTGTGCATCGCACGCGCGATCGCGGAGTGCCGCGGATGGTCGCCGACCGGGATCGCCGACAACCTGGCCGCCTGGCTGAAGTCGAAGCCGATCGACGTCGGCGACACCTGTCGGCGCGGCATCAGGAATTACATGCTGAAAGGGACCATGGAGACCGCGCCCAACCAGTGGGACGGCGGCAATGGCGCCGCCATGCGCATGATGCCGGTCGGCCTGTTCACCCTTGGGGACTCGACCCTTTTGGAGAGTTGCACCCTGCAGCAGGCGCATCTCACCCACAACAACGCGCTCTCCGATGCCGCCTGCATCTGCCTGGGTCGGATGCTGCATCTGGCGCTCGCCGGGCGTTCCATGACCAGCATGCGTCGCGAGGCGGACCAGTTGATCGCGCAGTTCCCCAATTTTTCATTCGACCCTTACAAGGGACTTGCCACCGGCTACGTGGTCGACACCGTGCAAACCGTTTTCCATTGCTTCTTCAGGTCGCGCTCCTTCGAGAGCTGCCTGATCGAGACGGTGAATCAGGGAGGCGACGCCGATACGACAGGCGCCATAGTTGGGGTGCTGGCTGGGGCATATTTCGGGGAGGAGGCAATTCCGGCGCGCTGGCTCAAGAAACTGGACAAGAAGTTGGTAGCGGAGATCAACGATCTCTCAGAAAGTCTGGTCCGGTTGTCGCCGTATCTGAACGGGAAGGCGAGCTAAAGAACTACACGGTGCAAAGCAGCCGCTTCACCCGGTACTCGCCGCCGATCACCAGACACTCACCCTCCCCTTTCATGATCGAATTCGGCAACAGCTCGCTGAAAAAGAAGATCTTCGCCAGCGGCACCTGCACCTTCCAGACGATGAAACCGAACTCCCAGGCGCGCTCCTCGTCGGTAGTGAACGAGTTGAGGTTGTTGAGACGCACGATCTCCTCGCGCTTGGAGATGGTCTCCAGCAGGTCGTATTCGCTGCGCTCGAAGGTCCCCCGATAAAGGGTCAGGTTGTTGCCGTCGGGATACTTCTTGGCAAGTTCGTACTGGCAGTACTCGTAGAGCAGGTCCAGCTGCGAGTTGATCGCCGAGGTGCGCGCGCTCCCTTTGGTCCGGTCGGCGGCGTATTTGAGGTACTTTTCGTCATGGATGCCGGCAATGCGCTCGGCGTGAAAGGTCGGGGGAAGGCCGATCCTGCTCTCCACCCACCCCTTCAAGACCGCTCCCTCGACGGAGTTGGAGTCCATCATCCAGCCGCGCAAGAAGCGCAGGTAGCTGTTTTTCAGACTCTTTCTGGCGGTCGAGGTCTCCTGGCTCTGCCACAGGTGCAGTTGGAATTTTACCGACATGTAGTCGTTGAAGACGGCGGCGCGCTCGTCGGCTGAGGCGATCGTGTCGAGCCTGTCGAACAGAAAGCGGTTGGCGTAGCGCACGCCCTGGATCTCCAAGGGCTGAGGGTTATCGTTGAAATGGCGGGAAGCGATGACCCAGGGGGGCAGATTGCAGTGGTTGAAGGAACACTCCGTCATGATCACCTCATTGTGAAAGAAGCACTTCAACCAGTGAAAGGGATTGGCCGCGGAGATGATCCGAGATGATCCGAGATGATCCGAGATGATCCGAGATGATCCGAGATGATCCGAGATGATCCGAGATGATCCGAGATGATCCGAGGAGAGCGTTCGATGCCGTTACGCCCCGTTGACCGGACTTCTCAGATTTCCTCGGACTGTCTCCGTGGCCAACCGATTTTTTCGTAATTTACAGAACTTTGGCCAAATCCAGCAAGATCGGGGTGATCTTCCCTTCAATCGCGTACGGTTCGACGCCGAGCCTCTCCAACTCCAACTTGGGCGCCTCGCCTATCATGGAGCAGACGACCGCTCGGCATCCCCTGAGGGCGTCGGCGGTGTCCTTCAAGGTGTGGCTGCGCAGCGGATGATCGGGATCGAAGCGGCAATAACGCTCGACCTTGCGCTCCTCCACCAGCGTCACCTTGTCGTCCTCGATCTCGAAGATCAGGAACCTTTCCACGTGGCCGAAATGCTGATTGATCTCTTTACCATCTTTGGAAGCAACGGCGATTAGCATAACTACCTCCAAAAAACCGATCAAGGGTTGAGTTTAAGCCAAACTCAACCCTCGATCCGAATCCGCGACTAAGCCACTACCGGCTCGAAGGTGAAGCATTTTTTGGAACAGGTCCGCCCGCACGCCTGGCAGCCGATGCAGTTGCCGGCGTTGGCGACGGTCATGAACATCTTGGCCGAGTCGTCCTCGTCAACTTCCTCGAAACTTAGCACGTCGTGGGCGCAGACCTTGAAGCAACGGCCGCAACCGATGCAGGTTTCGGCGTCGATGGATACGATGAACTGTGGAGTCCACTCTTTTTTGTTTTTGGTCAATCCGGTGATGTAAGCCATCTCTTTTCTCCTTTATTGGTTTTGGTATTTCGCCTATCGGAACTCAGTCCTCGTCCAGAAACGACCCCGCCTCCGCCTTGTTCATGGCCTTTCTCAGCCAGGGAGGGGGATTGCCTCTCAATACCTCCTGAATCTTCTCGATCGACTCCTTGAGCCCGACCTCGACGTTGGTCTTCATGGGGTGAATGCGCCGCGCGATCAGCTTGGCGGCGGCCGGCCCCCCGATCTGCATGGTGTAGACGATGGCGCAGTCGGCGAGCAGGCCGGCGCGGGCGGCAATCCGGTCTTCCTCGTCCGGGCCGTGTTCGGCCACGGTGATGGTTTCCAGATAATGGGCCTCGTCCGGCGTCACTTCCCAGACGTGGAAGGAATCGGCCTGGCCGAAGTGCATATCGATCGCTGCGCCGGTTTTGGTGGTGAACGCTATTTTCATGTCTAAGCTCCTTTTCCCGCTCCTCAGTTGTGCGCTATCTTCTGCGCTTCCTTGGCATTGGCCTGAAAGATGTTCGCCACCTCGAAGACCAGATTCATCGTTCCCTGGTAACCAATCCACATCTTCTGGTGCGCTCCCAACCGGTCGAAGACGGGCATGCCGGTGCGCAGATGCGCCTTGATGCCGAGCTTGTTGGCGGCTTGGCGACCGTTGGAGTTGGCAACCAGCAGGTCGGCCCCGGCCGCGGTATCTTCCAGGTCCTCCAGATCGCCCACGAACAGGTTTTCCACCGGCAGCAGGTCGAGCCCGCGGGTCCTGGTGGCGGCGATGGCGACCTGTATCTGGCACCCCAGCCCGGCGAGGAAGTTGGTCATCCCTTTCAAGTGGTCGGCCTCCAGGGCCAGCGCCACCTTTTTCAGGCCGAACTGGTAGTGGCTGTCGACCATG
This sequence comes from uncultured Geobacter sp., assembly GCA_903925075.1. Taxonomy (GTDB): domain Bacteria; phylum Desulfobacterota; class Desulfuromonadia; order Geobacterales; family Geobacteraceae; genus Geomonas. Next base: position 7,636 of record CAIYDQ010000034.1, on the reverse strand, counting down.
GCGTCCATCAGACGACTCCTCCAGCGCCGGAACTTCTCCGGCACCGGCCGCCCCGAGAGGGCGGAAAGGGTGGTCATCAGCAGATCGCTTTCGGCCAGGCCGGTCACTGAGGTGAAGCCGTAGCCTGGAATGCCGAATTGCGCCTCCAGGCTGGCAGCCGCGTCGGCCAGCGAATCGCCGATGTAGATAGTGGCCTCGGAACAGCCGGCCAGCCGTATGCGCTCCACGCCGACCCCTCCCACCGACAGGGCCGAGACGGTGGCGTCGATGTGGCCGTCCAGCGCGTTGGAGATGTCGGGAATCACCACCGGATCGAGGCCGAAGGCGCGGCAGATGTCGGCCAACTCCTCCACCTCCGCCGGCGTCAACTGGCAACCGGGGAGCACGTTCACCTGCCCCTTGACCACATCTCCGGCCACCGGAATGGTGGCGACGATCGCCTCCACCGCCGCCGCGTACCCTTCCTGCATCGAGCCGCAATAATCGGGGGTGGAGGCATGGATCACTGGCACGCCGTCATGCTCCGGGTGCGCCTCGCGGAATTTGGCGATGGCACTGCGCACGTCGTCGCCCATGGTCTCGGTAAGCCCGGTGGTCATCACGCCGACCACGGAGGGGCCGAACTTCTCGATCACCCGGCTGATGCCGAGCTTCAGGTTCTCCCAGCCGCCGAAGATGGCGCTCTCCTCGCTCATGCTGGTCGAGTTGAGGGCGATCGATTCCTTAAAGTGACGCGAGAGCTGCAGCCGGATAAAGGTCGAACATCCCTGCGCTCCGTGCAAAAGCCCGAGCATGCCGTCGATCCCCAGGTAAGCAAGCGTCGCGCCCAGCGCAGGGGAGTTTTTCTGAGGGTTAACGGTGGCGTTTTTAGTCGGCACCTTGACCCGCGAGTGCTTGGTCTCGCAGGCCGCCAGCCGCAGCGCGTGCTGCGTGACCTGGAGCAGGTCCTGCGCAAGCTCGGACTCGTCCTTCTCCCAGGGCGACTTGCCGTTCAAGACCGGCCAGATGGGATTATTCACCGTCAGGTCGAGCTGCTTGGCGAAGGTGACCATCCCCTCGTATCCTGCATAGGGATGGGTGCGCCCGTGGTTGATGTCGAGAAACGGCGTCTTGGTCTTCAGCGCCAGGAACTTCGTCTTGCCGCCAGCGACTATCAGGTCCGGCAGCTTCTGGTACATGACCGAGAGGAGCCCGGCCGTGCTGGTGTCCTCGATGATGGAGGCGTCCTCGTGCATCAGGGCCTTCATCCGGTAGAAATCCTCCAGCGTCGAGTTCTGCGTCCCCGCCGCCAGAATCTCCACGCCCAGCTCGGAGAGCGCGTTCACCATCGACCAGGTCTTGACGCCGCCGGTAAAGAGGACCGCGCGCTTGCCGGCGAGTCGCGCCCGGTATGGCGCCAGCAGCTCCCGGCAGGAGGTCTCGTTCTCGTCGATCAGCTTGTCCACCCGGTCCTGCATGGTGCGCTTTTCCAGGCCGTTCACCAGGTCGTCCAACTCGCGCGCTATGTCCCTGAGCGCCTTGGCCACGTCGGTCATACCGTAGAAGGATTCCTCCACGTACGGAATGCCGTAATTTTTCTGCATCTTTTTGGCGAGATTGGTGAGGCTCTTCGAGCAGATGATCACGTTAAGCTTTGCCCGGTGCGCGTAGCGCAGATCCTCAAACTTGGAGTCGCCGCTGATGCAGGACAGGACGCGGATGCCGAGCTTGTCGAAGAGCGGCAGCATGCCCCAAAGGTCGCCGGCGATGTTGTATTCGCCGATCAGGTTGATGTCGTAGTCGGTGGTGAAAGCGGGCTCCGCAGTGCCGATTACGTACTTCAGCAGGGTCTCGCCGGCCAGCCGATTGCCGATATTCTTGTCGCCGATGAAGCCGGGCGTGTTCACCGGCACCACCGGGATGGATACTTTTTCCTGGGCCGCCTTGCAGACCGCCTCGATGTCGTCGCCGGTCATGGAGGTGACGCAGGTGGCGTAGACGAAGATTGCCTTGGCCTGCGGGTAGCGGGTCGCCAGTTCCCTGATGGCGCGGTAGAGCTTCTTTTCGCCTCCGAAGATCACGTCGTTTTGCAGCATCTCCGTGGTGAAGCCGCGCCGGTAGAGTTGGGAATCGGAGGAGCGCGCCCCCCGGTTGTCCCAGGAGTTGCCGGCGCATCCGATCGGCCCGTGCACCAGGTGGATCACGTCCGTGATCGGCATCAGCACCACGCGGGCGCCGTCGTAGGCGCAGCTGCGTTCAGTCCCCTCCCCCGGCTCCGATTTCTTGCAGAACTTGGGCGCCCCGGCGTCGTGGGTATCGCATTCGGTTGTGTCGTACCAATCTGGCTTTGCCATGGTGAACCTCGTTGTTCGAAAAGCTATGGGCTAAGGGTTAAAGGCTAAGGGTTATGGGGTGGTTCCCGGGAGGCTAAGAGCTCGGGGAGTCGGGGGTAATTTCAGCGTCTCCCTTTCGCCCTTCGCCCTTCGCCCTTCGCCCTTAGCCTTTAGCCGGTTCTACCTCATCATCTCGAAATGCCGGTCGTCGCAGGTCTCGTCCCTGATCTCGATGAACTTGTTGCAGATGGTGCTCACCATGTTGATCGCTCCCTGGTAGCCGATCAAGGGATGGCGGTGCAGGTTCACGCGGTCAAAGACCGGGAAGCCGAAGCGGAACAGCGGGATGCCCGCGTCGCGCGCCGCGAACTTGCCGTGGGTGTCGCCGATCATGGCGTCGACCGGATCGGTCATCAACAAACTCCTCATGTGCCAGAGGTCCTTGTTGATGTAGATCTTGCACCCCTTGCCGTCGGGCGAGGAGTCGAGCAGCGCCTGCAGCTCCTTCTCCACCTTCTTGGTCCCCTTGGAGCAGAGGATGTGCCAGGGCCTGGCCCCCATTTCCAGCAGGAAGGAGACGTAGCCCAAAAGGTAATCCGGGTCGCCGTAGAGGGCGAACTTCTTGCCGTGCATGTACTGGTGGGCGTCGGTCATGGCGTCCACCGCGTTGCCGCGCTCGGCCTTCAGAGAGGCGGGGACGGGCTTACCGAACAGCTCGGAGAGCTTCAAGAGCAGCGCGTCGGTCTTGGCGATGCCGAACGGCGTGGGGAGCGAGGCGTGCACGCCCGAGTAGTTGTCCTTGATCCAGGTGAAGGTCTTGGCGGTCGAGTAGGGGGCGACGGTGATGGTCGCCTTGCCGTTGATCGAGTCGGCGGCGTCCTCCAGCTTGGTGCCGCCCGGATAGGGGCGGTAGGTGCCGTCCAGCGGCGAATCGAAGGTCTCCGAGACGTCGGCCAAAAAGGTGTAGGGAATGCCGAACTCCTTCAGGATCCTCTTGTACTCGCGATAGTTGCCGGTGTTGCAGTCGAAGCCGGCGATCAGGTTCAATTTGCCCGTGCAGCGCCCCTCGACCTGCTTCTTATCGGTCAGGGTCTGCAGGATGGAAACCAGCATCGCGTCGTAGCCGTGGATATGCGAGCCGTTGAAGCTCGGGGTGTTGGCGTAGGGAACCGGGTAATCCTCCGGCACGATCGCCTTGTTCCTTGCGTTCCTGATGAAGGCGGTCAGGTCGTCGCCGATCACCTCGGGCATGCAGGAGGTGAAGACCGCGATCATCTTCGGCTTGTAGATGACGTAGGCGTTTTCCAGGGCCTCGTGCAGGTTGTTCTGGCCGCCGAACACCGCGCCGTCCTCGGTCATGGAGTCGGACACCGCCGGCGCCGGCTCGCGGAAGTGGCGGTTGAAGGTGGAGCGGTAGTAGGAGGCGCACCCTTGCGAGCCGTGCACGAAGGGAAGCGTCCCCTCGAAGCCGTGGGCGGCCAGCTCCGCGCCCAAAGGCTGGCAGGCGTGGGGCGGGTTGATCACCAACGCGGTGCGGGCGAAGTTCTTCTCCTTGTATTCCTCGCTGTTTATCCAGGCAGCGACCCGCTCTACCTCTGCCTCCGGTATCTCGGTCACGTATTTTACTGAAGCTTCTGCGCTCATAGTAGTGCTCCTTTCGGCCGCTGACTAATCCGTCACACGGCGGCTGTTAAGCTGATCCGAATCGCCTTAAAACGGCGCCTTCACCAGTTTCCAGGTCGGGCTGTTGATGGCCATGTCCACGTCGCGGGCGAAGACCGGGAAGCCGTTGTAGGCGTGGTAGGGACCGGAGTAGTCCCAGCTGTGCATCTGGCGGAAAGGGATGCCCATCTTCTGGAACAGGTACTTTTCCTTGATGCCGCTCCCCACCAGGTCGGGGCGCAGTTCGTTGACGAATTCCTCCAGCTCGTGCTCGGAGGCGTCGTCGTAAATGACGGTCGCCTCGGGCATCTCCGGCGAGGTCCTCTCGTAGTCGTCGCCGTGGGCGAACTCGTAGCCGGAGCCGACCACCGTCATCCCCAGGTCGGCGTAGGCGTTCACCGTATGGCGCGGCCGCAGCCCCCCTACGTACAGCATGACCGTCTTCCCTTCCAGGCGCGGGCGGTACTCGTCGATCACCGCCTGCATGATCGGGTCGTACTTGGCGATGGCCGCCTCCACCTTCTCCTTGATGACGTCGTCGAAATGGTCGGCGATCTTTCTCAGGCTCTCCCTGATCTTGGTCGGTCCGAAGAAGTTGAACTCCAACCAGGGGATGCCGTATTTCTCTTCCATCACGCGGCACATGTAGTTCATCGAGCGGTAGCAGTGGATCAGGTTCAGCTTCACCGTATGGGTGGCGGCGATCTTTTCCAGCTCGCCGTCGCCGGTCCAGACCGCCTTCACGTTCAGGCCGATCTCTTCCAGAAGGGGCTTCACGCTCCAGACGTCGCCGCCGATGTTGTAATCGCCGATCAGCGCGATGTCGTAAGGCGAGGCGGGTTCGGCGAATTCGCGGGTGCCGATGATGTGGTCGCGGATCGTGTCGTTGGAGATGTGATGGCCAAGCGACTGGGAGACGCCGCGGAAACCTTCGCAGTTGCAAGGGATGACCGGGATGTCCAGTTCGACCGAGGCCACCTTGGCGACCGAGTTGATGTCGTCGCCGATCAGCCCCACCGGGCATTCTGAGAGGACCGAGATCCCCTTGGCGAGCGGGAACAGGTCGTGCGCCTCGGCCAGCAAGGTTTTCAGCTTCTTGTCGCCGCCGTAGACGATATCCTTTTCCTGGAAATCCGAGGTGAACTGCATGGCGAACTGGTTGACGCCGTTGATGCCGGTCATCAGGTTGCGCCGGGTGCCCCAGGAGTACCAGCCGCAGCCGACCGGTCCGTGGGAGACGTGCACCATGTCGCGGATCGGGCCCCAGACCACCCCTTTGGCGCCTGCATAGGCGCAGCCGCGGGCGCTCATGATGCCGGGGATCGTCTTGCGGTTACTCTTGACGCAAGCCCCCTCCCCTTCGTTGGGGGCCAGGTGCGGCGCCCTCTTCTTCTTGGCCTTATCGGGATAGATCTCCATGGCGTGGTCGATCATCGCCTGGGTGGATTCCTTGGTGATCCCCTCAACTTTCTTTTTTAATTCAGACATGACGGCTCCTTATTAGACTCAGATTAGACAGCTGCCGCTTCGCTCACGCCGACGATCGACTCGTCCTCGGGTTCCATGATGCCGTACTCCATGAGCAAGTCTTCCAGCTCCTCCATCTCGAGCGGGGTCGGGATCACCAGCATCTTGTTGTCGTTGATCTTCTGGGCAAGGGTGCGGTACTCCTGCGCCTGCGGATGCTCGGGCGAGTACTCGATGACCGTCATCCTGCGCATTTCCGCGCGCTGGACCTGGTTGTCGCGGGGGACGAAATGGATCATCTGGGTGCCCAGCTTCTTGGCAAGCGCGGTGATCAGCTCGAATTCCTTGTCCGTCTTCCTGGCGTTGCAGATCAGGCCGGCGAGGCGCACCTTGCCGGAGGTCGCGTACTTGAGGATACCCTTGGCGATGTTGTTGGCGGCGTACATGGCCATCATTTCGCCCGAGGTGACGATGTAGATCTCTTCCGCCTTTCCTTCGCGGATCGGCATGGCGAACCCGCCGCAGACCACGTCGCCCAGAACGTCGTAGAAGACGAAGTCGAGGTCGGGGGTGTAGGCGCCGTTTTCTTCCAGGAAGTTGATGGCGGTGATGACGCCGCGGCCTGCGCAGCCGACGCCGGGCTCCGGTCCGCCGGACTCGACGCATTTAATGTCGCGGTAGCCGACCTTCATGACGTCTTCGAGTTCCAGGTCCTCGACCGTGCCCAGTTCGCGGACCAGGTCCATGACCGTGTTCTGCGCCTTGGCGTGCAGGATCAGGCGGGTGGAGTCGGCCTTCGGGTCGCAGCCGACGATCATGACCTTTTTGCCCATGAAGGCGAGACCCGCCACCGTGTTCTGGGTTGTAGTGGATTTGCCGATGCCGCCCTTGCCGTAGATCGCGATCTGTCTCATGTTCCTTCTCCTTTTTTTGCCCCGCTGACCGCTTCCGCCCTCAGGCAGAACCGCTAGGTCACCTTCGTCAGCCACCCTGACGAACCTGCCACCTTACATGATCTCCATCCGGATCGAATGCGGTGCAGGGCTCGTTTGTTTTTTCCGAGGCCATTAATACAAAAAGGCGCTCCGTTACTGCTTACGGTGGGCGCCTTTGCCGACATGCTGGGTCGAATACGTCGATGTATTCTTTCAATTGTTGTCTTCTCTGTAGCAGGTACCGTGCCAACATGGAACAAGCTGTAATTTCGGCGTTTTTAGTGTCAGGTCTGAATTTTGAAGCCGCCTGGCGAGGCATTTGCCTAACTTTTAATCACCGTGCAGCTCCCTCCTCAAGCAACCACAATCTCGTAGGATGCGGTGAGGAACGAACCGCATCGGGTTTCGAAGATCATGCGGTTCACGATGTTCACCGCATCCTACGCCGCAGCCAGCGCTCCGGACATCATCTCGTGCAGACAGAGCAGATCTTTCGCCTCCAGCGGCCCCTTCAGGCGCTGGGCAGTGCTTCTCACCTTGGCGATCATCCGCTTCGCCTCTTCCCTTGAAACCGGGATGCCGATCTGGCGATAACTCTCGACGATGCCGTTGGTCCCGGAGTGCTTGCCGGCGACGATATGCCGGGTAAGACCCACCTCCTCGGGCGGAAAGCCTTCGTAATTGGTCGGATTCTTCAGCACCCCGTCGGTATGCAGCCCCGACTCGTGGGAAAAAACACGCTCCCCGACCACGGCCTTCCAGGCCGGCACTTCCCGGTTGGAGGCACGGCCCACCAGGCGGGAGACTGCGAAGAGGCGCCGGGTGTCGATGCCTACGTCGATGCCGCAGGCCACCTTGAGCGCCATCACCACTTCCTCCAGCGCGGCGTTGCCCGCGCGCTCGCCCAAGCCGTTCACCGTGGTGCTGATGTAGCGCGCCCCCCCCTTCACCCCGGCCAAGGCGTTGGCGGTGGCCAGCCCCAAGTCGTTGTGCGTGTGCACCTCGATCTCCAGTTCCGGGACCGCGGCGGACAGCCGCCCCACCTTCTCGAACATGGTGAACGGGTCGAGGATGCCGAGCGTGTCGCAGAAGCGGAAGCGGTCCGCGCCGTTTTCGTGGGCGATGCGCATCAACTCGACGAGAAATCCGAGGTCGGCGCGGCTGGCATCCTCCCCCCCCACGCAAACGGAGAGTCCGCGCTGCTTGGCAAACTCCAGCGCGCGTTTCAACTGTTCCTTCACCCATTCCCGGCTCTTGTTG
>CAIYDQ010000033.1 GCA_903925075.1 uncultured Geobacter sp. | reverse complement strand
CATCCGTCTCCTCCAGCAAAGGGAGGACTCCCGAGCACCCCGCCGGGAATCCCCTCCGTTTGGCTGCCCTGCCCCTCTCCCGCAAGGGAGGGGGGACTTTTTTTGGCTTTATCGTCGACGCCGCGGGCGGCGACGTCCAGACGCTGGGCGGGGGACGCCCAAACGGAGCGGAGATGACAAACGAGGCGACTTTCTGGAACCTCCCTGCTGCGAGGCCGGCTTTCCGGATTCACTGCGACAGGAAACGGCTCAGCCTGGAAGCCCTGACGGAAAGACTCGCGGCAGCGACCGGCGAGGCGCAGGTCGTCTCGGCCCTGCTCTCTTACCTGGAAGGGAAGTTCGACAGGGGCGCTTTTCTCGGCCTGAAGCCCGGCGCGGAGCAGCGAAGGGAAGTGATCGGCGCCGGCACCAAGGGCTGCGTCTTTAACGGCCCCTTCGCCCTGGAAGGGGCGCCGCAGTTGCAACGGGTGGTACGGGACGGTCGCCCCTTCATCGGGAAGCTTCGCGCCGACGAAGGCGAGGTGCGCTTGGGCGAGGCGCTGGGGCGAAGCGCTTCCTGCCCGGCGGCGCTTGTGCCGCTGACCGTAGCGGGACAGGTGGTGGCCGTGCTCTGCGCGATCGACCTTCAAGAGAGGCTGCTGGAAGAGGCGTCGGAACTGCGGCGCGTGGCCGCGGCGGCAAGTCTTGCCTTCGAGATGCTCTGCATCGGGAAGAAGATACGCTCGGGGTGAAAAGGGCCTGGCTCCCTGCGCAGGCTCCCCCGCCGTTTGTGAAGCACCCGCCGTTGTCGCGTTAATCCTTTGCGATACATCTCCCCTCCCGCCTCTTCCCATCTCCCCACGCTTACTAAATCTTGCCGACTGGCGCGGGGGGAGGCGCCACCTCAGCCAATGCGCCGCCCCGGTCCAAAGCCAAATCAAACGATATTTTCGATTTATTTGACGCGCTGACCGGTTGAGCCAAAGCTCGTCATGGGGGCGACAATCCCCATCGCGCTCGACGATCCCACCGTTAATCCATGCCATAATGAGAACGATGCTATCTCGATATGGCATTTCATTCGTCTCCCTCCGCTGTGGTAAAAACGACCTGCCCCAATTCAATAGAACAGTATTTACCAAAACGGCAAACTAACTGGAAGCGATAGTTCGCAAGGAGAGACCGATGTCGACTGCCGTCACCATTGAAGTTGCAAGCCGAGCACCGACCAGCTCGATACGCTGGAGCAGGATCGAACCCACCATATTCGCCTTTTGGCTGGTCGGATTGTTAGACAAGTTTGCCGTGGGGATCATCGTCACCACCAAACCGTTCCTAAGCGAAATGTCCTTGACCAACAGCTTCGCCCTGATCGGCTTGCTTACCAGTCTGGTGGTCTTTTCGCAGGCGGTGGGAACCTTCTATTTCGGATTCTTGACCGACAAGATCGGTCCCCGGAAATGCGCTCTGATCGGCGAAGGGACACGGATCGTGAGCACCATCATGTTCGCCATGGCTCCCAACTTGATGGTGTTGCTGCTGGCGCGGTTGATTCTCGGCTTGGGAGAGGGGCATTGCTGGCCGGTCGCCAACTCCCTGAACGCGCGCTGGTTCCCGATGCGCGAGCGGGCGCGCGGCAAATCGTACTGGCTGGCGGCCCAAGCCATAGGGCCTGGCATTTCGGGGTTTTTCGTCGGCACCCTGCTGCAGCTATCTTCGTGGCGCGGGGCCTTCTGGGGCCTGGCCGCAATCTCCGCGGCGGTGTTCCTCATGGTGTACCTGTTCCTGCAGGACGACCCGGCGACCGACCCTCGCGTTTCTCCGGCGGAACTGGCCATTATCCAGGCCAAATCGGAGATGGACGTCAAGGTGGATGCGGGGAGCGAGGAAAGCAAGCTGAAGACGGTGGAGTATTGGACGGCGGTGTTCGCCGCCATGGGCGTGTCGGTGGGGGTCTGGGCCTGGGCCGCCTGGCTTCCCCACTATCTTGCCAACGCCAAGCACATGAACCTCGCCACCACCAAAAACTATCTGTTGCTGGCCTATGCCATCGGCTTGATCACCAACCTGACCCTGGGGAGGTACATCGATCGGACCCAGAAAAGGGGGGTGCTGGGGGTAATGTCCTTCCTCGCCACCGCCGTGTTGATCCTGTTCGTCGGCTTCCTCCCCTCCAGCCCCGGGGTCGCCATGCTGATCTGCGTGGTCGCGCTGCACTACGGCGTCTCGCTGCCGGTTGGCCAGGGGTTTATCGACCGCATCTCGCTCCCCAAGCGGATCGGGCTGGAAACGGGCATCTTGAGCGGCATCGGCAACATAGCCGCGGCCATCGGCCCGACCCTGATGGGCTTTCTGATCGGCGTGGCCCACGGAGGATACCAGTACGCGTTCCTGTTCCTGGCCCTGGTCTGTCTCATGTCGGCCTCGGCCAGCTTCGTGCTGATGAAAAAAGGCTTCTAAAAAAAGGATACCAACGAAAATGAACATCGAGGAAATGAAGGAATTGCTGGTCAACGCCTGCAAGGTGCTGGCCTTCGCGGGACAAAAAGACGGCATCTGGGGGCACGTCAGCCTGAGACTGCCGCAAAAAGATCTGTTCCTGATGAAACCCTGGGGGTTCGGTCTGGAAGAGGTAACGGCCGAGGATGTGATCACCGTCAACCTGGACGGTCAGAAGGTCGAGGGAACGCGCAAGATCCACACCGAGGTGCCGCTGCACTCCGAGATCCTGCGGGCGCGCCCCGAGGTGAATTGCGTGATTCACACCCACCCCCTGGCCCCGATCGCCTTCAGCGCCTTGGATGTGCCACTGCTGCCGCTTTCCAACGAATGCTGCGTCTTCTATGAAGAATTGCCGGTGTATTCGGCCTGCACCGACCTGATCCGCGAGAAATCAAGGGGAGAGGAAGTGGCGCAGTGCCTGGGCGGCAGCCGGGCGGTGATCCTGCGCAACCACGGCATCGTCACCGCGGGAACGACGGTCGGCGAGGCCGTCATGTGGGCGCTGTTTCTGGACAGGGCGTGCCAGACGCAACTGCTGGCCATGCAAAGCGGCGGCCCCAAGTGCTGGTCCACGCGGGAAGACGCGCTGGGGAGAAAGGCGAAACAGGGGGGCGTCCCCGGCGACGGCCGGATGGACGCGGCTTTTGCCTACTACGTTCGGCAGATGAAGCTCGGCGGATGCTGCCAATGACGAGCTAACCGGGAGCGATTCTGACCACGGCGACCCACACACAACTGCCGACGGACCGACGGCGCCCGATCAACCATGGCGAGCTCTTCCGGGCATTCAACGGCATCGCCTTGTCGGGGTTCGGCGGCACCATGTCCTGGGCGCGCCGCGCCCTGGTGGAAGACCGGGGATGGCTCACCTCCGAGGAATTCACCTCCCTGTTCGGCCTGTGCCAGTTCATGCCCGGCCCCAACACCCTCAACCTCGCGGTCTGCGTCGGAGCCCGTTTCCAGGGGGCCAGCGGCGCGCTGGTCTCGCTGCTTGGCCTGTTGACGGTCCCCTTTCTCGTCATCATCGCGCTCGGCGCCTGCTACCGCCACTACGGCGAGTTGCCCGCCATCAGGGGCGCGCTGCACGGCATCGCCGCGGTAACAGCCGGCCTCCTGCTGGCCATGGGGGTGCAGATGGGCGCCGACCTCCTGAAAAAGCCGCTGTTGTTGATATTCAGCGCGGCCATGCTGATCGGAGTCCTTTTTCTGCGCTGGCCGCTGCTCTCCCTGATGTGCGCTCTGGCGCCGGTCAGCATGTGGGTGGCGGCCCGTCGCTACTGCGGCTAGCCGTGAAGGACACCGTAGAGATCATGCTCCGGATCGGGATGCTGTCGCCGCTGGCTTTTGGCGGCGCCAGCTCGGTGCTGCCCGAGTTGCACCGGCTGGTGGTCGAGAGCCATCACAGCATGAGCGACGCCACTTTTGCCCGGTTGGTGGCCCTTTCACAGGCCGCTCCGGGGCCGAATTCCCTGGTTTTCGCCCTGGTCGGCTGGCAGGTCGCCGGGGTGGCCGGCGCCTTGGCCGCGACCGTCGCCATTTCCGGACCTTCGAGCCTGGCTATTTACTTTTTCATGGGCTTTTGGGAGAAGATCCGCGGGACGCGCTGGCAACGGATCATACAGACAGGGATCTCTCCGCTCGCGATCGGCCTGGTGCTGGCCAGCGGCTGCATAATCACCCGCGGCGCCGACAACAGTTGGGGGACCTACGGGCTTACCGTCGCGACCGTCGTAGCAGTCCTGAACAGCAGACTCAACCCGCTCTGGCTGATCGGGCTCGGCGCCGTGCTGGGCATGACCGGAGCGATCTGAAGCTGAATTCAAACGGCTTTTATATCACTTAGCTTTTGCTTGCATAAATACGGATTGACGACGAGGCGAGACGCATCTAATGTGACATTGAATTTGAGACTAAACAAAGTTGGGGGTCCCTTCCATGTCAATCAGTCTTGCCGAAGATATCCGTTCGGTCACCGATCTCAAGAGGCATACGCGGGAAATCCTAAATCACGTCCATGAAACCGGCCGGCCGTTGGTGCTTACGGTGAACGGTCGGGCAGACTTGGTCCTGATAGATGCCAAGGTCTACGAAAAACAGTTGAAAGCAATGAACCTCGCCCGGCTGCTTTCCGAGGCCGAGGGCCAGGTTGCAACCGGTCAGACTCGCCCGGTCCGCGATTTCCTCGAAGAGTTCAAGAGTGCACGCAAAATATAGCGTTTTACAGGCTATCGCCACCTCATTTACGGCCCATATCGCACCATAATTCGCATCGCAGGAAATACGGTCTTCATAGTGCGGATTATCCACGGTGCACGGTTGCTCGACCCCTCACTGTTCCAATGATTTCGCTGATCTACCAGAAGCGGGCGCTACTCACCCTGCATGGCTACTCCCGCCCAACAAAGCTTTGGGATCTACTGGTGATACATACCGAAAGCCGGGGCATGTTTCCGCCGTCTAGCCAGAGCGCGCAAAACCTTTAAGCTCGCGCCGGGCATTTCTCCCCCTCCCAGCCCTCCCCATCAAGCCCCCCCCACTGAACCGAGATTTGAGCACCGCTAATGGTTCGGATGTGATATACATGGTCCCCGAGCGCCCCGGACAGAGGCTGCGACCAAGTCAATCGAACAGTGAAGGAAAAGTCCCTTGGCCGAAAAGCAGCTTTCATTCGACATCCCCATTATCATGAGCCCGGAAGTAAGGAACGCCATTGAGCGTCTATCTGGCACTGAAGGGGCAGAGTCTCGCGGCGCCGTCTTCACTCGCCTGGAAGTCGTCGACTTCATTTTGGACCTCGTGGGCTATACGGTGGATAAGCCCTTGTGGCAGTATCGCCTACTTGAGCCATCTTTCGGCGCTGGCGACTTCCTCCTGCCTGCCGCAAAGAGGCTCCTCGTCTCGTGGAGAGTATCCAATCCCGCCGGGGACGTGGTGAGAGCATTAGGCGGCGCCATCCGAGCGGTGGAACTGCATCGGGAAACGTTCCACGCTACACGCAGCCGCATCGTCTCCATGTTGACAGAGGGAGGAATCAGCCCGGCAGCCGCCGAAGACCTTGCTGGCCGCTGGCTTACTTTGGGCGATTTTCTTCTTGCGCCGCTGGATGGCCCTTTTGACTTCGTGGTGGGCAATCCGCCCTATGTGCGCCAGGAACTCATTCCCGTGCCGCTGCTAGCGGAATACCGCAGCCGCTTCCTCACCATGTACGACCGGGCGGACCTCTATATCCCGTTCATCGAGCGCTCATTGCTGAGCCTCCCCCCCGGCGGCGCCCTTGGCTTTATCTGCGCTGACCGCTGGATGAAGAACCGCTACGGGGGGCCATTGCGCCAGCTCGTCTCAGAGGGTTTCCGCTTAAAGTTTTACGTGGACATGGTTGACACCCCCGCCTTCCACTCGGAAGTTACGGCCTACCCCGCCATCACGGTCATCACCAGGGAGCAACGCGGCCCTACTCGAATCGCACGGCGCCCGGAGATTGACCGGGAGAAACTCGCGAGCTTAGCCGATGCTCTGCATGGGCACATCGCATCCGAACAAGCGGAGAACGTGCGCGAGGTCCACGAAGTTACTTGCGGCGCAGAGCCTTGGTTGCTCGAATCCTCTGACCAGATGGCGTTGATCCGCCGCCTCGAAAGGGAGTATCCAACACTTGAAGAGGCGGGCTGCAAGGTCGGCATTGGGGTAGCTACAGGAGCGGACAAAGCCTTCATCGGCGATTTTGAAGCCCTGGACGTTGAAGCTGACCGAAAGATCCCTTTGGCGACCACCCGCGACATCCAATCAGGGGAAGTCAATTGGAAGGGGCTCGGTGTAATAAACCCCTTTACCGATGAAGGACCGTTGGTCGACTTGGCCCAATATCCCCGTTTACGCCGTTACCTGGAGGAAAGGCGGGCGGTCATTGAGCGTCGCCATTGCGCGCAGAAAGCCCCGGCCAACTGGTATCGCACCATCGACCGCATTACGCCCGCGCTGTCAGCAAAGCCAAAGCTCCTGATACCCGACATCAAGGGCAAGGCACACGTCGTTTACGAGAAAGGGGAGTTGTACCCCCACCACAATCTCTACTTCGTCACCTCGGAAGAATGGGATTTGCGCGCCCTGCAAGCCGTGCTG
>CAIYDQ010000032.1 GCA_903925075.1 uncultured Geobacter sp. | reverse complement strand
GCGAAGCTGCCGCCCAATTCCCAAACGGGGATCGGATAGGCCTCGCGCACCTTCCAAAGGCCACCCTTGGTGTCGTACCCCTCGCCCGCGACCGCCAGCCAGCTGTCCTCGTCGATGTAGAACACTTTCTTGGGCTCGGTATGGCGCATCCCCTTCTTGATGGTTCCCTCCAGCACCCAGACGCGGTGCAGCTCGTAGCGCCGGCTCTCGTTCTTCAGGTACTTGGGAAGGGCGACGTCGTGCAGCTTCTGCTTGAAGTTGTACATGCCGAAGCTGTTGTAGGGGATGTACATTTCCTTCTTGCCGGCGATCTTCCAGTCGAAACGGTCGATGTTGCCGTTGAAGAGGAAGGGCTGATCGAAGGTGTACTGGTTCTCGAAGCCGATCTGGGGCGTGTCGTAGGAGGCGGTGGGGAGCCTGCGCACCCGACGCTGGCCGGGGAAGTAGTAGAAGGCCTCGTTGTCCTTGTCGAAGTAGTAGGTCTGCACCAACCCCTGGCCGGCGAGTGCTGGGGGGGTGTTGTACCTGAAGAAGATGGAGTAGTAGTTCTGGCCGACCTGGGCCGGGGTGGTGCTCCCTTTCTTGGCCCAGGGGTAGTAGTTGTTCTGCGGGCCCAGGCATTCGACCCACTCGTTGCTCCCGGGGCGCGGCGAAAGGATGGTGTAGGTGCCGCCGGGGTAGTCGAAGCCCACGCCCTGGTAGCGCAGCAGGAAGTTCCAGATCAGCTCGGCGCCCGATTTGGGGGTGGGGAAAGGGACGCCCGGCAGGTAGGCATCCTTGGGATAGTTGCCGTCGGCGGAGAGCTTCGCGTGCCCCACGTTCTTCTTGGTGTTGGCGAGGATGAAGTCCGGGAAATCGGCGTTGCGGTGGCTGGGGTAGACCTCCATCTTGTACCCCTTGGTCAGCTTGATCAGCTGCACCTGCCCCGGACTGAGCCTGTTGGCGTACTTGTCCACGTTGCTGGCGTCGATGGCGAACAGCGGCTTCTCCGCCTTGTGGCTCCAGAAGTCGCCGCGATACTTGCCATAAGCCCAGCCGGAATCCGGCGTGTCCTTTCCCTGCCAGGCCGGGATGGAGCCGTCCTTGTTGCCCGCGCGCTCGGCGCCCACCGTCGTCAGCTCCGCCCCCAGCGCGGCACCGGCAAAAGACGCGGCCAAGACAACCGTCATCAACATTTTTTTCAACATGTCGTTCCTCCTTTTCTTTATCAGGCAGCTACGCCGCTCTTTCGGGCAGGCACAAATAAGAGGACGGGCGCTTTCGACCGGCAGCGCTCCGCCCCGGGTCACATTTCCAAAACCAGCTCCATGTAGGGCGAAACCCCGGATATGGCGACTCCGTGGCCGGCGAGCTCCCGGATCAACTGCACGCCGCCGGGGCCCGAGGAGCGCAGATTCGAGAGCTCAAGCGCCAGCGGCCCCGTGGTCTCGCGGCAAAGCCGCTCCAACTCGGCCACCCCCTGCCCCTTAAGCTCGCCCGCGACCTGGATCACCGTCCGGTCGCCTTCCTTTTTGATCTCAAAGCGGAAATCCATGGAGCAGTTGTCCTTGCTTGCCCGACGCGGCCTCTTGGACCACCGACCGTCGATCCGGCGCGTCAATCAAAATAACGTTGTTATATTGGCATAATCACTTTTCATACCAATGAAGGTTCCAACACCTATAAATACATCAAGCAACCGTTTTAACTCGATTATTATATTAAGGCTATCTTTAAAACATCTTTCCCTAATTTCTGCCAACTCCGAGAGGTCCAACATATTGCACCGGCCAACAACAAAGGCTCAGCATGTTGGACCCGGCCTGGCGGGAGCGGACAAAAGGGCACAGAGGGTGCAACATATTGAACCCGCTTCAGTGGAGAAGAGGCTCAGGACCGGCGGCGGCGTCCTGGTTCGCGGCGGCGAGGTGCGCGGTGACCCGCGCGCAGGCGAAGGAATTGCCCCAGAGGTTGTCGGCCGGGCCGATGCCGTGCAGCAGGCGGGGGTGTCCCGAGGCGGCATAAGGGAAACGCCGGCCGGGATGAAAGCGAATTTCCCCCTCGGCCAGCAGGTCGTCCGCGACCACGCCCAGCACTCCGGGGAAGCAGGCGGGAAGAAGCTCTTCCTTTTCGGGATGGCCGGCGGCGACGATGGTGCAACCGGCGGCAATGGCCTCGGCGCAGGCCAGGGCAAGAGGCTCCAAGCCGGCGGCGGGAGGCATGGCAAGACTCAGGTTCAGCAGGGAGCAGCCCTCGGCCGCGGCGCGCAACACGGCCCTGGCCACCAGCGACGGATAGGTGCGAAAGTCCCCCTCGAAGACGCGCACCGCGAAGATTTTCGCAGCCGGCAGCCGTTGGCGTATGATGCCGGCCACCGCCGTGCCGTGACCCATCAGGTCGCGGATATCGCCGTCCTCCCGGATGCCCCCCTCCTCGTCGAGAAAGATGCGGCAGCCGTACACCCCGCCGCCGACGTGCGAATGCCAGGGGTTGACCCCGGTATCGATCACCCCGATCCTGACGGTCGGCGTCTTTGCTGCCGTTAAGCGTTGCATGTCGCCCTCACTGCTCATGACCAAAGGCACGCCCCGCCCCGCGAATCAGGCGAAGCTCGCCCTTGGCCCTTCCCCCGGCCGGCTCCAGTGAGCTAACCTGTCCCTTCAGATGGGGAGCGCCCAGCCGGGAGCGAAGCTCCGCGGGAGTCACCTGGCGCAGCCGTCCCTCTTCCATCAGGTAGAGGGTGTCGAACTCCTCCACACCCTCCAGGCTGTGGGAGATGACCAGCAGGCTGCGGCCGAAGAAGTGGTTCAGCAGGTTGCGGCGCACGCGGGCCTCGGTCTCCGGGTCGAGCGCGGAGAGGGCCTCGTCCAGCACCACCATCGCGGGGTTCTGCAGGAAAAGCCGCGCCAGGCCGATCCTCTGCCGCTGCCCGTCCGACAGGGCGACTCCCCGGCCGCCGATCACCGTCCGGTACCCCTGCGGGAGTGCCTCGATGAAGCCATCGGCCTCGGCAAGCTTGGCGGCGGCGCGCAACTGGGAGTCGGTAAAGCTGCCGTCGCCGTAGCGCAGGTTGTCGGCCACGCTGGCATGCTGTAAAAAGGGGTCGGCCCCGGCGTACCCCAGCCGCGGCCCTCCCCCGAGGGGGCCGGCCGCCCCGGCGCCCCCCCAGCCGACGGCGATCTCCCCCTGCTGCGGAACGCGCAAACCGAACAGCAGCTGCACCAGGGTCGATTTCCCGGAGCCCGAGGCGCCGAAGATGGCCGCCCGCTCACCCTCCGCCAGACGCAGTTCCAACCCTGCCACGACCGGCGCCTTTCCCTGGTAGGCGAAGCTCACCCCGTCGACCACGATCCCTCCGGTCGGGCTGCACGGATACGGCGCGGGCGCGAAGGCATCCGCCTCCTTCGCCAACAGTTCGGCGACCCGCTCCAGGCTGACTCTCGCCTCCTGCAGGTTGCGCACCAGCCCCAAAAGCCCCATGGCCGGGGCGATCAGACGCCCCTGGTAGAGGATGAAGGCGACGAAAGTACCAAGGGTGATGGCGCCGCTCTCGATCAACCTCCCCCCCACCAGGTAAATCCAGGCGAGGCTCGCGGTCAGGGCGAGCGCGGGGAAGCCGGAAGCGGCCAGATCCAGGGTCTGGAATCTCAGCACGCGGCGCACCAGCAGCGAATTGTGGGCGGAGAAGGTGGCCTGATCGGCCTGTTGCGCCTGGTGGAAACGGATGGCGCGCAAGGCGCCCAGGCGCTCGGAAAGGAAGTGGGAGAGATCGACCATGGCCGCGCGCACCAGACGGGTCCCTTTTTCCACCGGACCGCGGAAGGCCACGGTGAAAAAAAGCGAGATCGCCAGCCCCAAGAGGCTCCAGAGCGCCAGCACCGCGCAGAGCTTCACCAGAATGGCCGTCGCCACCAGCAGGAACAGCAGGTTCTGGAAAAAGCCGAGCACGCCGTCCACCAGCAGCGTCTGGATTTTGGGGAGATCCGAGCCGAAGCGGTTCAGCAGGTCGCCGTGGCGAAAACGCTCCAGTTCCGCCAGCGGGGCGCGCAGGCACTGGGCGAAGAGCCGCGCCCTCAACTCCACCAGCACATCGGCGGAAAGCCTGGCGTGCAGCAGCCGCGTGCAGGAACCAAGCAGCAGGTCGGCCACGGCCAGGCCGAGCAGCAGCAAGGCGATGCGCGGCAGCAGGGCGAAGTTGCGCTGGCCGACCACCGAATCGATAAAGGCCTTGCCGATCAAGGGGGACGCCAGCGAACTGGCGGCGCCGGCCAGGCCGAGCACGAACAAGGCGGCGATCCGCCCCCCCTTCCCCGAGAGATGCCGGGAGAACAGCGTGAGGGAGCTCAACATGCCGTCCCCCCCGCCGCCCTTTCCGGCCAAACATCCGGGTAATAGCAAAGATGTCGTTGCCGACACAGCTCGGACATGCCCCTCAGCTCAATGACCTTTTCGCTGATCCGCTCGGCGCCCGCGCCCTCCTTGGCCAGCGCCAGGGCCAGGGCCGCGATGCGGACGGCAGCCTGTTTTCTCTCCAGGGACGCCTCCCGCCCCACCACCTTCACGCTGGCGATGCCCGCCTTCAGCAGCCGGGGGAGCGCGCAGAGGCCGCAAGGCCCCAGCGGATAGCCGTTACCGGTGCGGCAGCCGCAATGACTGAGAGTCCACTTCCAAAAGGCGTAGCGATCCAGGGTCTCGGCCGAGACCCCTTCGGTCCCCTCCCCGTCCAAAAGGCAAAAGGGACCGGCGGCATGGGTCGTGGAGCAGAGCCCCTCCTCGAAAACGCAGCCGTCGTTGAGCAAAAAGACCTCGAGCTCCACTCCCTCGACCGCGAGCGCCTCGATCTCGGCCAGCGTCAGGTGTCTGGGGAGCACGATGCGGGAGATGCCGAGATCCCGATAGAACTTGGCCGCCTCGGAGTTGACGCAGGTGGCCAGGCTCGACAGTTGCAGGCGCTCGCCGTGCCCCGCCGCCACCAGGGCCAACAGCAGTTCCAGGTTGGCGACGATCAGGCCGGAGGCGCCCAGCTCAAGCAGCAGGGCGGCGAACTTCACCAGCATCTCCACGGCACCGGGGGGATAATAGGGCGCGTTCAAGGTGACGTAGACCGGGCGCCCGCCGGAGCCGGCCAGGATGCGCACGAAATCGTCCAGGTCGGGGACGCCGGCGGCCTGAGGGGCGCGCCGGCTGGTCCAGGCGTTGCCGTAGCGCGGCTCCCACCCCAAAGGGGTCACCCCGCAGAAGAATTCCTCCGCGCCGGCCTCAAGCAGGCCGGCCACCTCCAGCGAAGCGCGCAGCGGCGCCAGGATCTTCACGCCGCCGGCCTTTCGTAGAGGACCACCCGGTCGGCTTGGGCCAGCTGGGCGGCGGCTCCCGTTTCGGACACCTGGTAGAAAAGGGTGTTGCCTGCCCGCCAAAGCGGCGCCGCGCTGTCCGGCCTCACGACCGGATGGCAGCGCCCGCGACAAAGGCCCGCGCAGGGAAGGGCCAGCCCCTTGGTGAAACATGCCTCGCCGGAAGACGCCCCGTCCGCCTTGATCAGGCAGTTCCTGCCGGTGGCAGCCGCCGTGTAGGGGAAATGCAGGACCCTTTGCATGCCGGCGCTGTCCTCGCCCAGGTAGCGCCCTTCCAGATCGGGATCCGTCTCCACCGCCTCGACCCCATAGCCCGCCAGCAGGGAGCGCAGACGTCCCGGCGCCTCGCCTCTACCGGCATCGCCGGCCGCCGTCTGTTGCGATAGCCGCGGATCGCGCAGCCCCCGGTTCAAGAGGCGGCCCGCCCGGCGGCGAAACTTCGGATAGCGGTGACGCAACAAGCCCAGCAGGCCGAAATCGTTGAAGAGAACGGCCGGCGCCAAGCCGCGGGAGTCAAGCGACTGCAGCAGCCGTTCGGCCCGCTCCAGGGCGCCGCCGTGGAGCATCGGCGTCAACAGCACCGCTTCCACCCCCTCCTTCGCCGCCCAAAGGCACAACCGTTCCGCCTGCGCCGGCTCCGGCAGCAGGTCGGCGCAGAATTCGGACCCGAAATAAAGGGCGCGCAGCGGCGCCGGCGGCAGCAGATGCAGCCATTGGCCGCAGGCCGCGCGGGGATCGGCGGGAAGTTCCCTTACCTCGGAGACGAACAGGCCGTATTCCATCCGGTTTAAAAAGCGATCCGGTTCAGGGCGACCGAATCGGCCTGTAGCTGCAACACCTTCAAGACGCTCAGCGTCTGCGCGTCGTACACGGTGATGGTCGAGCCACCGGCGCCCACATAGAGCTTCTTGCCGTCGCTGGTCGGGATCACCGAGTAGCTGGTCCCCTCGGCGTTGGGAAGCGTCTTGATCACGCTGTCGGTCTGCAGATCGATCACCGCCAGATCTTCCATGATGCCGTAGGCCTTCTTCTTGTCGGGCGAATAGATGAAGCTGTAGGCCATCACCGGCGGCCCCTTGATCCGGCGCTCCTCGATCTTGCCGGTGTTGGCGTCGATGGACAGGAGCCCCATGTAGTCGGGGGCGTAGTAGTTGGACATGAACACGCCGCCGTTTTCCTGGGTGAAGTGCCAGATGGGGAGGATGTTCTTCTGCTGCTCGAAAAGCGGGTAGGTATCGACCAGCTCCATCTCTTTTTGGCTAAGATCGATCTTGTAGAGATCCAGTCCCAGGGCGTAGAGCGTCTTGCCGTCTTTCAGGTAGGTGAGGCTGGCCACCCCCCAGGGAGGAGTCATGCTGCGCAGCACCCTGCCGTCCTTCAGGTCGATCTGCGAGACGGTCGGGCGCACCAGCACCTCGTCCCCCTCGACCTTGCGGTCGATGCTGTTGATGTAGGCGCTCTGCCCGTCGTTGGCCAGCACGAAGCCCCAGATGTTGCGCTTCCAGCCGTCCCGGTTGGCGTCGAAGGTCTTCACCACCTTCATTTGTTGCAGGTCGATCTTGACGATGGTGTGGCGTCTGGTCGTCAAGTAAAGCCATTTCTTGTCTTCGCTCCAGACGATTTCGCGCACGAAGCCGTCCACCGGGATATAGCGGAGCTGGTCGGTGTCGGTATCCACCACCTCGACCGCGTTATATCCCTGGGTGAAGATCAGATCCTTGGCCAGGGCCTTCCCCCCGCTAAACACCAGGCAGGACAGGGTCACAGCCAGCATCAGGTATTGACAACGTTTCATCGGCGCCTCCTCCAAAGCCTGCAGTTTCGATTACCACCCAAAAGCGCCAAACGCAAAAAATAACCGGCTTTCAGCCTCGTAGACGGCTGTGGCGCCCGTGCCAGCAATACTTTGCCTTTTTTTGCGCTTTTTGTGCCTTTTTGTGCCTTTTTGTGGCTAAAAAGGTGTTATTTGATCTCCCGCCAATCGCGGGCGATGTTGTTGCAGACGCTCGACATGTCCGGGTTGTTGGTCAGCCCGTCCGGGTTCTGCGCCGGCCACCAGCAGTCCCCGGCGCACCCCAGGTAATCCCTGGCGGAAGACTGGCAGTTGCCGATGGGGAAATTGGAGCGCGGGTTGGTTTCCCAGCCGGTGTCGAAGATCGTGGTGCAGCCGACCGGCATCTTCAGCGATGCGCCGGAGACGCCGTCGTCGAGCGGCTCGACCGAGCGCTGTTCCCCTTCGGCCAAGGCTTCGATGGCGCGGGCCTTCAGGTTCAAGGCCTCGATCCGTTTTCTAGAATTCATAGCTATCATCTCCTTTGAGGGCATGAAATCCCTGGCATCCGTGGTATCACTGTTAAAGCCTTTCAGCACTTGGCCCGCTTTTCCAGCATCTGCAGCAGCGGCTCGGCCCCGCCCGCGCGCAGCTCGGCGTAGGTTTCGATCCCCAATTGCAGCCAGCGGCGTATGAAGCCGCAACTGCTGCCGGCGGGAAGTCCCAGCCGGTTTTCCCTCAGGTGGTTTTCATAGTGGCAACCGCCGCCGCAAAGGGTCCTGGCCCAGCACCCGGCGCAGAGCTCCTCCCTGCCGGCGCCGAGCCGCTTGAGCGCGGAGCCGATGCTTCGGGGGTCCGGCCCGCTCTCCAGCGTGCCGACGCGAAACTCCTCCTCCCCGGTCAAACGGTGACAGAGATAAAAACTCCCTCCCGCGTCGACCGCCAGATAGCCAAGCCCCGCGCCGCAGGCCACCGACTTGGTCTGCCCCACGTGCAGCCTGGCCAAGAGGTCGATCAGGTTGCCGAAGGGGAGCACCCGCCCAAGGCTCGCCTCGCGGACGAATCGCGCCGCCAGCGCCGCGAAGCTCTCGAAAAGCCTCTCTTCCTGCTCGGCGTCGGCCAAAAGAGCCCGGTGGATCGGGCTTGCCGGCGAAATCCCCACCTCCTGAAAGCCGAGCCCCAGCAGATGATCGAACACCTCCTCCACCCGCGACCATTGCTGCGGGACCAGCGTCACCCTTGCCGCGACCGGAGCCGAGCCGGCCTCGAAGAGTCCGGAGAGCCGCGAGACGATCCGTGCATAGCTCCCCTCGCCGTCCACGCCGACCCGGTTGGCGTCGTGCAGCTCGGCGGGACCGTCCATGCTGACCGAGACGGCGATGCGGTGCCGCTTGAGCAGGGCCACCGCCTCCGGGGTGAGGAGCGTGCCGTTGGTGGTCAGCGAGAGAAAGATCCGCTTGCCGCCGTCCCGGCTCAGCGCTTGGGCTGCCTGCGCCGCGGCCTCGACCGCCGCCAGGTTCAGCAAGGGCTCTCCGCCGAAGAGGATCAGCGTGAGCCGCTCCCGGTCCCCCGACTCCTCCACCAGCCGCTCTACCGCCCGGCGGGCGAGGGCCGGCTCCAGCAGGCGGGCCGGCCCCCCGTAGGAGCCCCCCTCCGCGTAACAGTAGCGGCAACGCAGGTTGCAGTCCTGGGCGACCTCCAGCACCATGGTCGTGAGAGGAATCAGCGCCGGGTCGATCTCCGGCGCGGGGCGCTTGCCGCTTCCTGCCGAAACCAGTATGCGCGCGTCCAGCAACCCCTCCATGATTTCCCGCTCCGCCGCGCAGAGTCCGGCCGGGTCGGGCGGCGCGCTCCCTTGCCCGCGGGCCAACAGCTCGCGGGTCTCCCGGTCGATCAGGAACAGGCTCCCCTGATCCACCCCGAGGAGAACGCCCCCCTCTCCGGCGGGGAAAACCTGGTGATCGGCCCACTGGTACGGCATGGTTACTTGATCCTCGGCACGAAGTCCGGCAGGGTCACGGCCAGCTTCGCCTTGGCCTGGTAGCTGCGCCCGCCGCGCTGGTACTCCGCCTCCACGTCGACGAAACCGGTCCCCTCGGCGTGGAACTCGCGGCTGGCGATGGGTCCGTAGCTGCCGATCGGTATGTACTTGCCGCTGGCCATGATGTTGCCGACCCAGAACAGGTCGTCGTCGTTTGGGCGCTTATGCTGCGCGCTCAACTTGAATCGTGCCGGAACCGGGCCCAGCGCAAGCCCGCCGGCAAAGGCGAGCGCCTCGAACTGCACCCCTTCGGCCGGGAAGTGCTTGCCGCCGTCCACCCTGGCCCGCCCCAGTTCCGGAGCGATGACCATGCTGTCGACGCCGCCGGCCAGGGTCACCGGGGCCTCGGCCAAATCGGCGACGCGCACGCCGGCTTTCCTGGTGCCGCTCCCCCGATAGCTGGCCACCACCTCGATCAACCCGGCGCCGATGCGCCGCGCCGAGATCACCTGCACCGAGGGGTCGGAAAAGGTCAATTCGCCTGCGGTCACCGCCGGCAACCGCACGCCTTCCAGCCGCAAGGTGGTGGTCTCGCCCGCCAAAAGGTAGCCAGGCGTCACCTTCAGCACCCGGGGTTTGCCCGCGAGCGGATACCAGACGCTCGACGAAGTGCGGAAGTCCGGGGCCGGGAAGTGCTGTTCACCCCGCAACTCGCCGCCGACAAAGGCATAGGCGCCGTAGGTCGGCAGGCCGTTGGCGGTCAGACGGCTGCGCAGGGCGTGTCCGCCGTAGAGGGTCGCATCCCCCTGGAAATTTTCCGAGGTGCCGTCGTCGTAGGCGACCGCGCCGCGCACCCGGTAATCGCCGGCGCCGGCCGACTCGATGGTGGCCTCGCCCCGGTAGTTCCCCTTGCCGGGCTCGCGTCCCAGGACCAGGTAGGAGCCGGCGGCGCTCGCCGTCGGCGCCTGCCAGGCACGCCCATAGGGGGCGGTGCGGGCCAGGTCTTTCAGCACGCCTTCCGACTCGGTCATCCAGCGCATCTCGCGCATCTGGTACAGCACGGTCGGCACCTGGTACAGGTGGAATTCCCGCAGCTTCGTCCAGCGCTCTGGCGTCATCCGATAGGAGAGGATCTTGCCGGCGCTGTGACAGCGCACGCAGGTGGTGAACATCTTCCCCTGATCGTCGCCCACCGGTTGCTCCACCGTTTGCGGGTTGTTGAAGAGATTCAGGTAGGAAACCTTGCCCAGTTCCTCCGGAGACAGGATCTGCGTCGAGCAGAGTTCCTTCAGGAGCCGATCCATCTCCCCCTTGCCGAGTTCCATGCCGTACAAGCGCGACATCCGGTCGACGATCACCGTCCACTCCTCGGGCGTGGTGCGCACCTCCTCCACCTTGGCGATCTTCCCCTCCCGGGGCTGGTGGCAGCCGGTGCATTTCTTCCAGACCAGGGAATCGGGGCTAAAGGCCAAGGCTCCCGAAACCGTGCCGGCAAGTGCGATCATGACCAGCAGTATCAAGCTGAAGCTGTTGCGCATAAGACTTTTCCCCCTTTCGTCCTGCCTGCTGCCCTCTTTCGTAATAACGGCGTTATATCAGCCTTCACGTTCCGTACCAACGCCTGCCGATCCCGCGTAAGCCGCCGATCCGCATCGGAAACCCCAAGGCCGCGGCTGCCGTGGCGCCCGCCGCGGAGCGCCAGGGAGGGAGCAGGGTCCAACATGTTGCGCCACCCGACGGATTGGGTGCAGCATGTTGCACCCGGCAGCGAAGCGCCGGTCCGCCCCCGGCTCCGCGTGCAACATATTGGACCCAACCTCATTGACAAACGCCGGTCTATTCCCTACTATGGCCCGTCGGCTTAGGTAGCGTCGATCTTCAGCGGGAACTGCTTGGCGCTACGCCATCCCTTTGGCTATCCAACCGCATCAGCCAGCAACGTTGCCCATCGGTAGGTCGCGTTGAACGGCTTCATCGTGAAACGCGACATTGCCACCGTGGCACCGTGGCACCGTAGCGACGTCGCGCTTCGTACCTCAACGCGACCTACGGAAATCAGGTGACGATTGGTTGCGGGTTGGGACTTTCTTTTTATGCAAGGCGGGGCACCATGGAATGGCAGCAAGAGAAAGAGGAGCTGGGCCAGGGCGCGCTGTACCGCCTTTACCGGCAAAAAGAGCCCGGCGGCGCCACGGTGCTCTGCAAGTCGACCGAGGGGGCCGCGCAGCGCAAGACGGCTGCCAGGCTTTTGCGCCGGGAATTCGAGGTCTGTCGGCATCTGCAGCTGGACGGCTTGATTCGGCCCATCGACTTGAGGGAACAGGAACATGAAACGGTCCTGCTGTTCGCGGACTCCGGGGGCGTTCCCCTGGACCGCCTGCTGGCCGCCGGGGCGCTGGAGCTGAAGCTCGCCTTGCGCATCGCCGGCAGGGTTGCCGCCGCCCTGGCCGATCTCCACTTCCACGGCTACATTCACTGCGACATCCAGCCCTGCAACCTGCTGGTCAACCTGCAAACGGCGAGCGTCGAGCTCTCGGGGCTGGGAAGCGCCACCCAGGTGCCTCGCTCGGTGCGCGGCGTGCACGCAGCCGGCCTGCCGGGCTCCTCCCCCGCCTATGCCTCCCCCGAGTTTTCCGGCCGCACCAACCGGCTCATGGACTACCGCACCGACCTTTATTCGCTGGGAGTGACCCTTTTCGAGATGCTCACCGGCCAACGCCCCTTCGAGGCGCAGGACCCGCTGGCGGCGATCCACTGCCACGCCGCCAAGCTCCCCCCGCTGGCCGGCAGCGTCAACGCCCTCCTCCCCCCCACCGTCTCGGCCATCGTCGACAAGCTCCTCTCCAAGCCGGCCGACGATCGCTACCAGGGGGGGCGAGGACTGCTGCACGACCTGGAGCGCTGCCTGGCCGCCTTGGAGCAGGACGCCGTGCCGCATTTCGAACTGGCCGAGCACGATCCCCCTTCCCGCTTCGAGCTCCCCCAGCGCTTCTACGGCAGGAGCAAGGAGAGAGAACGGCTGGAGGCGGGGCTCGCGGACGCCAGCCGCGGCACGCTGCGTCTGATGATGGTGGCGGGCTCCGCCGGGGTCGGCAAGACCTCCCTGGTGCAGGAGCTGCAGCGATCGGTGTTCGCCAGGGGGGGGTGGCTGGCCACCGGCAAATTCGACGCGCTGGAGCGCGCCATCCCCTACAGCGGGGTGCTGGAGGCGCTAAGCTCCCTGTGGCGCCAGCTTTTGACCGAAGAACCCGAACGCGTCGCCCGCCACCGCCAGGCGCTGGAAGAGGCCCTGGGGCAAAACCTGGGGGTGATCGTGAGCGTCACTCCGGAACTGGCCTCGATCGTCGGCGCCACTCCCCCCATCGCCAAGCTGGAACCGCCGGAGTCCAAGAACCGCTTCCAGCTCTGCTTCCAGCAGACCTTGAGGGCGCTGGCCACCCCGGAACACCCCCTGGCGTTCTTCCTGGACGACCTGCAGTGGGCCGATCAATCGAGCCTGGAGCTGATCGAGGGCGCCCTGGAAAAGGGGATGGGGAGCTTCCTCTTGGTGGGGGCCTACCGCGACTCCGAGGTCGACGAGCGCCACCCCCTGTTGCACGCCCTGAGCCGCATGGCGGAGAAGGAGATCCCGGTCGAGACCGTGACGCTCGGCCCGCTGGAATTGGCCGACGTCGAGCAGCTGGTGGCCGACGCCCTGCGCACCCCGGTGGAGCGTACCGCACCCCAGGCCGAGCTGGTGTTCAGAAAGACGGCCGGCAACGCCTTCTACACCCGCGCCCTTTTGACCGACATCAGCGAGCGCGGCCTGTTGAAGCTGGACCGCGCCGGGGCCTGGAGCTGGGATCTCTCCAAGATCGGGGCGCTGGAGAGCGCGGAGAGCCTGGTGGAACTGGCGACCCGTCGCATCGAGCAGATGCCGGCGGCGATGCGCCGCACCATTTCGCTGGCCGCGGCCCTGGGGCACCACCTCGACCTGGAGAACCTGGCCGCGGTCTGCGAAAGGGGGGGCGAGGAGGTGGAGCGCGACCTGGTGGAGGCCTGCCGGGAGCGGATACTCCTCAAGCACGACCACGCCTACAAGTTCGAGCACGACCGGCTCCAGGAGAGCGCCTACGCGCTGATTCCCGCGGCCGAGCGCACCCGCACGCACCTGCGCATCGGGCGGCTCTTGTCGAGGCAGAAGACCAAAAGCGCCGCCGGCACCCGCATCTTCGCCGTCCTCGGGCACATGAACCGCGCGCTGGAGCTCTTGGACCAGCCGCAGGAGCGCCGCGAGATCGCCCTTTTGAACCTCAAGGCGGGGCGGATGGCCAAGAGCGCCGCCGCTTTTCCCGCCGCCCACCAGTACTTTTGCTGCGGGCTGCAACTTTTGGACGGCTACGCCTGGGCCAACGACTACGAGCTGGCCCTGGCACTGCACAACGAGGCGGCGGAGTCGGCCGCCCTGATCGCCGACTTCCGTGAAGCGGACCGGCTGGTGAACATGATCCTGGGAGGGGCGCACGGCATCCTGGACCGGATCTCCGCCTACGAGACCCAGATCGCCATCGCCCACTCCAAGCTGCGCGAGAGCGAGGCGCTCAGCATCACCTTGCAGGCGGTGCAGCAGCTGGGCGTGGAGATCCCGGCCCACCCGACCATGGAGGAGGCCCGCCAGGTCGCGCTGGGGGTGAGGGAGGCCGTGGCGGGGGCGCTGTATCGGGACCCGGCCGCCCAATGGGGGGACGAGCCGGAGAAGCTCGCCGCCATGCGGCTCCTGGCGCGCGCCTCCTTGGGGGCCGGCATGGTCAACCACCCCCTCTACCTGATCATCGCCAGCAAGCTTCTCGAGCTGGCCCTGGCCCAGGGGCAAAGCCCCGAGGCGCCGCTGGCCTACGTGATGGCCGGCGGCATGCTCTGCTACCTGTTCGACGACTACGAAGCCGGGCAGCGCATCGGCAACCGCGGCATGGAGCTGTTGCAGAGTTCCTCCCCGAGGCTTGGCTCCTATTGCCACTTCCTGTTCACCATCGACATCGACTGCTGGCGGCTCCCTTCCCAGGACCTGGTGGACAACCTGGTGCAGGCGCGCCGCATGGGGCTGGAATGCGGGGACTTCCTCTCCGCGGGCCTCAGCGCCTACTTTAGCTGCGAGCTGGCGCTGATCTCCGGCATGGAACTGCCGCGCCTGGAGAGCTTCATCGGCGGCTACCACACCGAGAGCCTGCACCTGGGCATGGAGCGGGTCTGCGCCGGGCTGGTGCGCCTGGAGCAGGTGGCGCGGATACTGAAAAACGGCACCGGCTCGGGGAGCAGCGAATCCCGGGAGCTGATACCGAGCGAATTGGGGAAGGCCTGGCACGCCAGCGCCGACCAGACCGTGCAGGAGGTGAGCGCCTGCCACGAGATGATGATCTCCTGCCTGTACCGGCAGCGCGAGCAGGCGCTGGAGGTCGCCCTCAAGGCCCACGCCCTGCCGCTGGGCGCGGTCACGGGGCTGCTCCCCTGCGATTTCTACATCTGCCTCAACCTGCTCGATTTCCTGCAACAGCCCCCCGGCGGCCGGCAGCCGCGCTGCCTGGAGATCGTCGCGCTCCGCCAGGAGAGGCTGCGCCTCAAGGCCCTGGCCTGTCCGGTGAACTATCGGCACAAGCTTGACCTGGTCGAGGCGCTGCGCCTTAGCCTGAACGGCGATACCGTGGCCGCCATGGAGCGCTTCGACGCGGCCATCGCCGGGGCCGGGAAAAACCGCTTCGTGCAGGAAGAGGCCCTGGCCAACGAACTGGCGGCCGAATTCTACCTCTCTCTGGGTCGCCGGAGCATCGCCGCCGGCTACCTGCAGGCCGCCGCCTCCGCCTACCGCCGCTGGGGGTCCCGGGGGAAGCTGCGACAACTGCGAGAGCGTTATCCCGACTGCTTCAGCCGTGCGGAGCTGGATCGCGCCCAGCCGCGATCCGCGGGCGGCGCGGCCGACAAGGGTCCGGAGGGGGGGAGCGAGACCCTCGATATCGCCAGCATCGAGCGCGCCGCCGTGGCCCTCTCCGGCGAGCTCGACCTCTCCCGGCTTTTGGAGAACCTCTTGGGCATCCTGCTGCAAAACGCCGGCGCCCAGCGCGGCTTCCTCTTGAGGGAGGAGGAGGGGAGCATCTTCGTGGAGGCGTACGGCTCGGTGGACGAAGAGCGGGTCGAGACCCTGCAAAAGACGCCGCTGGAGGGAAACGAGCAGCTCTGCCGCAGCATCGTGCGCTACGTGAGCCGAAGCCATGAGACGGTGGTGCTGGGCGACGCCGGACGCGACCCGCGCTTTTCGAGCGCCTCCTACGTGCTGCGGGAAAGTCCCAAATCGATCCTTTGCGCCTGCGTGCTGCACCGCGGCAAGCCGGTGGCGATCCTGTACCTGGAGAACAACCGCATCTGCGACGCCTTCAACTCCGATCGGCTGGCCGCCATCCAGGTGATCTCCTCCCAGGCGGGGATCGCCCTGGAGAACGCGCGCCTTCTGGAGAGCATGAAGCGGGAGGTGCAGACCCGAAGGCATGCCGAGGAAAAGCTCCTGCAGGCCCTGGACGAAGTGGCGAGGCTGAAGGACCGGCTGCACGCCGAGAACGCCTATCTGCGCGAGGAGATCTCCGGCTCGCACGGCTTCGACGAGATCGTGGGCAACAGCGCCATCCTGAAGAAGGTGCTCAGCAACGTGAGCCACGTGGCCACCACCGACGCCACCGTGCTGATCCTGGGGGAGACCGGCACCGGCAAGGAGTTGATCGCCCGCGCCATCCATAACCGCAGTCACCGAAAGCAAAGCGCCATGGTGCGGGTGAACTGCGCCACCCTCCCCGCCACCCTGATCGAGAGCGAGCTCTTCGGCCACGAGAAGGGGGCCTTCACCGGCGCCATCGCCAGGAAGGTGGGGCGCTTCGAGTTGGCCGACGGCGGCAGCATCTTTTTGGACGAGATCGGCGAGCTGCCGCTGGAGCTGCAGGCGAAGCTCTTGAGAGTGCTGCAGGAAGGGGAGTTCGAGCGGGTCGGCTCGGCCATCACCCAGAGGGTGAACGTGCGGGTGATCGCCGCCACCAACCGGGAGCTGAAGAACGAAGTCCTGGAGGGGCGTTTCCGCTCCGACCTCTATTACCGCTTGAGCGTCTTTCCCATCGAGCTCCCCCCCTTAAGGAGCCGCAGCGAGGACATCCCGCTCCTGGTCTGGTACTTCATCAACAAGAAGCAGGGGGAGCTCGGCAAGGGGATCGACAAGGTTCCCAAGGAGGCGATGGAGGCGCTCAGGGCCTATCCGTGGCCCGGCAACATCCGGGAGCTGGAGAACGTCATGGAGCGGGCGCTGATCCTGTCCCGGGGCCGGACCCTGACCCTGGACGAATCCCTGGGGATCGGCCATGGCAAGCGCCTGCCGGCTGCGGGGGCGGTCAACCTGGACGAGGTAGAGAGAAACCACATCGCGGCCGTGCTGGAGCAGTGCCAGTGGAAGGTGAAGGGGAAGGGGAACGCCGCCGAGCAGTTGGGCCTCAAGCCCAGCACCCTCTCCTTCAGGATGAAGAAGCTGGGCGTCGAGCGGAAAAACTGAAAAAGCGCACCAAGCATATCGCGGAGGCCGCGGCGCGAAGAAAATGACAAGGCAGGACAAGGTCAAGGCTTAAAGCCGCTCCCTGGTCCTGCCTTGCTTGTTTTACTTCGCGTCTTTGCGCCTGCGCGTCTCCGCAATTAAGCCTTCAAGGCGCCAATCAGAGACACCGCAAGGTGACGGGCACCGACCAGGCCCCCACTCCGTCGACCCCCACGCAGCGCATCCTGACCGAGTACTTCGTGCCGGAAACCAGGTTGGCAAGGAGGATGTGCGTGCAATGGGCGAAGATGCCGAAGAGTCCCCAATTCTCTGCGACCGTCGGGTCCTTGTCGGTGATGTGGACCTCGTAGCTGACCGCGCCGGGCACGGGCTTCGCCTGGGCGACCATGGCGTCTTCCGTGTCCGCGTGGATCAGCACCACGACCGGAGCCGGCGGCCGCCCTGGTTTCTTGGTGTATTTGGACTTGTCCACGGTCAGATCGAATCCTGCGCTCAACATG
Organism: uncultured Geobacter sp.; assembly: GCA_903925075.1. Lineage (GTDB taxonomy): Bacteria > Desulfobacterota > Desulfuromonadia > Geobacterales > Geobacteraceae > Geomonas. The sequence continues at coordinate 14,206 of CAIYDQ010000032.1, read as the reverse complement.
ACGTTGATGTCGCCGTTGGCCGCGTAATCCACCTGGTGGGCGATCCTGACCAGAAGCGCGATGAGTTCGATCATGACCGCCTTGCGAAAGGCGATCTTCTGGGAGTCGCGGTACTTGCTCTCGTCGTGAGCTTTCTGCAGCCTGCCGATGGTCTCGTCCAGCTTTTCCATGTTGGCCTTTAACTCGGGCGGCGGCTCCTTGAAGTAGGGGCTGCTGCTCAAGGAGGTCAACACGAAGCGCGCTTTGCTCAACAGTACGGGAACCTTCCTAGAAAAGCTGATGATCATCTTTTGACCCATGCATCCCCCCGTTAGCCTTAGTTAATGTCTCCTGGGCGAAACTATACGGCGCGTCGCCTGCATTGCAAGCAAGTTTCAAGAGGTGTCCGCGAAAAAATCACCGGGGTTTTTTCCTCGTCGCCTCACGTCCGGCGGCATCCATAAGCCGTCATTCGCGCAGGCCAACCCGCGAGGCAAAAAAACATGTTCGTCATTCAAAAAAACCAACATGTTTTTTTGCCTCGCAAGCATCCGTTATAATAGACAATTTCTGGTACGGCAAAAAAACATGTTCGTCAAAGAAAAAACACAACCTGAAAAACCGGATAAGCAACCTGTCATTTACCAGACAAACTTTGGCATTCAAAAGCTGTTCGGAGACCGGTAAATTTTTTCCAAGCCAGCGGGAATATTTCATTGGCCATTGGGGTTAGGCAGTTGATCAAGGGCAAAGTACCGCTTGGCAATGCCGTTGCAGTAGCCGTCGACCGGCGGCGTTGGCTGGAAATCCGCCGGGTGCAAAGCGAATATCTCCGACGGCAAGACGGCGTGACGATTTCGGTGTCAGCCGCTCCCCTTGCAAAGCTTATCGAAATCACCCATCGAGACTACTATCCGCATTGTATTAACCAATTTGACCTTGGCCGATTAGTTGTCTATAGTGGCCCGATTTACCGCTCAGGAGTTACCGTGAAAAAAGTTTTTTTGCTGATACTTGCCTTGATACCCTGCCTCGCGTTTGCCGCTCCGATCCCCGTTGTCTGTCACAACGAACTGTCCAGTTGGATCAAAGCCCATAAGACACTTTCCATTGTGGACGTTCAAGATGCCGGAGAGTTCCGCGAACACAACTACGAGGGTTCCCTTGCCACCGGCAACGATCCGGCACGTCTGAAAAAAGTCGCCCACCGCTTGGCCACCTCCAAGGGGAAGGTGATCGTGGTTAGCACTAACGGCGGCGCCGACGCGCAAAAGGCCTCGGAACTGCTCGTGCTCGGAGGCGTGCCCCGCTCGCGCATCCTGATCCTTGAAGGCGGCATGGAGGCGGCTGCCAAAAACGCGGCCTGCGACTGTTGCCAGCCCGCGGCGCTGCAGGGGGATGGCAAGTGAGTTCGCTGCAGGGCGAAGCGCCGACACTACGGGAACCCCTCGCGGCTCTGCTGGCCGAAGAAGCCGGCAGTTGCACCGGCTGCGGCGTCTGCGTCGCCGAGTGCGGTTTCCTGAAAACCTACGGCACTCCCAAGGCCATTGCCCTCTCCTATGACTCTGAGGATCCCCGTAAAAACGTGGTCTGCTTCGAGTGCAGCCTTTGCGGGCTCTGCTCCGCGGTCTGCCCCGAAGGGCTCGATCCGAAGGCCCTCTTCCTGGAAATGCGCCGGCAGGCGGTCGAGCGCGGCCATGGCGCCTTTCCCGAGCACAAGGGTCTCCTCGGTTATGAGCGCACCGGCATATCGAGGCGCTTTAGCTGGTACGGTCTGCCGCAGGGGTGCCGCACGATCTTTTTCCCGGGGTGCGCCCTGCCGGGGACGCGGCCTGCCGCAACCTTCCAGGTATACCAAAGGCTGCGCCGGGAGATCCCCGAGCTGGGACTGGTGCTGGATTGCTGTACCAAGCCGTCCCACGACCTGGGCAGGGAGCAGTTTTTCCTGAAGACCTTCGGCGAGATGGTCGCCTGGCTGGAGGCAGCCGGGATCGAGCGGGTCCTGGTGGCCTGCCCCAACTGTTACAAGGTGTTTTCCGAATACGCCCCGCAGTTCCGGACGGAAACCGTCTATGAAAGCCTTGCCCGACAGCCGCAAGACGCCGCCGCGCCGCTCGCCGACGCCCCGGTGACCATCCATGACCCCTGCGTGATCCGCAACGCCGCCCCCCCCCAAAACGCGGTTCGTACCTTGCTGAACGCGGCGGGCCGCAGCATTGAAGAGATGCCGCACACGCGCGCCACCGCGCTTTGCTGCGGGGAAGGCGGCAGCGCGGGCGCCCTGGCGCCCGACTTGGCGGAGGACTGGGGGGAGCGTCGCGCCGCCGAAGCCGCCGGACGCCGGGTCGTTACCTACTGCGCCGGGTGCGCCAACCATCTCGGTAAGCGGGTGCAGGTGAGCCATGTGCTCGACCTGGTCTGTGACACGCCGAAACCGGCCTCAGGCCCGATGACCTATCTCAATCGGCTGCGGCTCAAGTCCCGCTTCAGGAAAACCGTGCCCGCCGCGCTAACCAGGGAGAGGAATCTCCCGGGGGGCACGGGGGTGCTCCGGCCCCTTTGCTTCCTGGCCGCTCTGGTCGCCGTCATCGTCCTGGCGCGGGCCGGCGGAGTCGGGCAGTACCTCGAGCCCGAAAGGCTGCGCGCCCTCTTTGCGAGCTTCGGCCTGGCGGCGCCCCTGGTGTACATCGCCTTTTACACAGTCGCGCCCGCCCTCATGCTGCCGGGCTTGCCGATCAGCATGGCCGGGGCGACCGTGTTCGGGCCGGTCTGGGGCGTGGTTTACACCATTGTCGGGGCGACGCTCGGCGCCTGCCTGGCGTTCCTGATCGCCCGTTATGGAGCCAGAGATTGGGTGGAGCGGCAACTGGTAGGTCAAAGGTGGAACAAGCTTGACCGCGAGACTGCGCAAAACGGATGGAAGGCCGTCGCCTTTACCCGGCTGATCCCGCTCTTCCCCTTCAACCTGCTCAATTTCGCCTTCGGACTCACCAAGATATCGTTTCTACAGTATGCCGTGGCGACCTTCATCTTCATGCTCCCCGGCACCATCGCCTTCGTCACCTTCTCGAGCTCCCTGCTGGGGCTTTTGAAAGGAAAACTGTCCCGCGAGTTTTTTATCGGGATAGTCCTGATAGCCGCGGTCTCGGCGCTCCCCAAACTGGCGCGCTGGTACCAGGCGCGCGAGGGGCGGGAACCGCCGCCCTGGACCCTCAAGAGGAGTCTGCGGCGCAAGGCCGTGGCGATCACGGCCCTCGGCCTGGCTGCAGCGGGGATCTACGCCTTGGTGGCGCACTTTTTCTGGGCGCTCGATGCGTACCTGTACACGGTGGAGTTCAACCTGCTCTTTGTCGCCCACCGGCTGAAAGACGCCGACCTGGCGGGGTTCATCGAATACCTGCGTCCGATGTCGAGCGCTCGCGCCGTCTCGATCGCCCTGGTCTGGCAGGCGATGCAGGCATTCGCCTTTCCCTTCACCGCCCTGCCCGGCGTGGCGGCCTTTGCCTCGGCTTTCGGCGCCTTTGCCGGTGCCTGCTACGCGGGCCTTGCCGCGTTGTCGGTGACAGGCTGCGCCTTTTTGTTGGGCCGCTTTTTCCTGGGCGACCTGCTGCCGTTGTACAACCTGAAAAAGGGGAGGGAGCCGCGGCGCCCGCCCGCCGCCTGGACCGGGTGGTGCGCGGCCGTCCTGGCCGCCATACCGGGCGTCCCGCTGCTGTTGTGCGGCCTTTGGGGCGGGGCCACCCGCCTGCCGCCAACCCGTTTTGTCATCGTCAGCGCGGTGGGGCTCGCCGTGCGCATACTTGTTTCGTTGGGAACAAGATAAAAAGGAGGTTTCTCATGACCAAACCGGTACTCCGCATCACGCTGTTTGCTTTACTCTGCCTCGCCCTGTCGTTTCCCGTCGGAGCTGCCAAGCAAAAGCCAGCCAAGGTGACGACAACCAAGTTCGGAGCCGACACCCTGACGGTCGACCCGCAGGCCCGGGAGATCCGAGTCACGACGACCGTGCTGAAAGATTGTTCCCAGCCTTCGGTCTGCGACTGGGGACGGCGTTTCCAGGCCTTCTTCGGCAGCAAGGACGGCAAGATGGCCCCATTCTTCATCTTTTCCACCGAGGTGAATCGGACCGCCATCGACAAGGGGATCAAGTCGGTCGGCATCAAGTCGCAGCGCCAGATTCCGATGACGGAGGTGAAGCAGCGCTCCGGCCTGAAATCGACCACGCAGAAGGATGACTACCTTGACGGGGATCCGATACTGGTGTCGGTGCGCTGGAAAAAGGACGGGAAAACGGTGGAAGTGCCGCTGGAAGGCCTGATCGAGGAAAAGATCACCGTTGACGGCAACGACGTGATCAAGCCCTACACGCCCCATTTCGTGTACCACGGCACCGCCGAGGCGATCAACTTCGCCTCGGGCTGCATCGTCTGCCCGTCGGGCTGCAATGGCGGGATCATTGCGGACAACTCGCTCCCCCTGAAGGAGACCAAGAATTACTATCGCTTCGACTGGAGCAAAATGCCGGCGCCGGGCACGAAAGTCGAGGTGGTGCTCAAGTCATTCTAGCGGCGCTGGGCGATAATCGCTCGCGTCGGTCGCGCTGCACGCGTGGAACGATTCCGCAACAACGGCCCTCTAATTGGCAAGCTATTCCATAAAAGCGTAAAAAACCGCTAACCGCATAAAATCATGCGGTTAGCGGTTTTCGTTTACCGGGGCATCGACTAGACCGACAACCGGGGCGACAAAGAGGGGGGGACATTCTTGAGTTCGGATCGGACCTGTCGTCAATCTTCTCTCGCCAGGATGCGGAGTTTTTCATTGCGGATACGCAGCGAAACCGCGGCGCCCGGCAAAGGGATCGCCTCATTGGATGCATCTACGGCCAGGGCGTACCCGCCGGCGATCACGGTCAGGCGTGCCTGGTGGCCGAGAAAAACGGACGAGGCGACTTCACCTCGGAATTGGCCATCATCGTCGGCCACGATCGAGATGTCCTCCGGCCTCACCATTACCCGGCAGGGGCCGGAAGGCGTTCCCTCAGGCATGGGAAGCGCCATGAATGGGAGCAAAAGCCTGGTTTGCCCGTTTACCCGAAGGCACTCTCCATCCAGAAGATTAGCCGAGCCGAGAAAAGTAGCAACGAAGGGAGTCGAGGGCCGGGTGTAGACTTCAATCGGAGTCCCTGCCTGTTCGATACGACCTCCCCTCATGATGATCAATTCGTGTCCAAGACTCATTGCCTCTATCTGATCGTGTGTCACGTAGATGGCGGTAAGGGAGAGTTCGTTCAAAAGACGCCCAAGTTCCGTCCGAAGGCCCTCACGCAGTTTGGCATCCAGGGCCGAGAGTGGCTCATCCAACAGAAGCAGTCGCGGGGCGAAGGCCAGTGCCCGAGCCAAGGCCACCCTCTGCTGCTCGCCGCCGGATATCTGGTGGATTCGTCGATTGGCCAAGTGAGGGATGTGGACCTGCTCAAGCGCCAGTGAAGCCCTGCGGCGTCGTTCCGACCGGCCGAAGCCCCTCACCCTTAGGCCGAACTCGACGTTTTCAACGACACTCAGATGCGGGAACAGAGAGTAGTTCTGAAAGACCAGTCCGAAATCGCGCCGCTCGGCGGGCAGTCGGGTGATGTCGATTTCGTTCACCAGTACACTGCCGCCATCCGGATCGACGAGGCCGGCGATCATGGCTAAAGTTGTGGACTTGCCTGACCCGCTCGGCCCAAGAATCGCGGTGATCTTACCAGGGGCAAAACGATGGCTGAAATCATGAACGGCGGTGACCGTGCCGTAATGCTTTCGGGGGTTGTTCGCCTCAACGAGGGTGTTCATGCTCCCTGCTCCATATCCGACGACTCCTTGCCGCCGAGCCACTGTATGGCGATGACGACAGGGATGACGATGGCGAGAAAGATGGTGGTGGCGGCGCCGGATACCTGGATGCTCTGGTTGGTACAGGTGTCATAGAGCACCGCCGGAAAGGTCTGGGGTCGTCCCCGATTAAGGAGGAAACTGACGTTGAACTCTCCCCAGGACACGGCGAAAACCAGGAGACTGCCAACCATCATGGCGTGTCTCAGGTTCGGCAGGATCACCAGGAACAGCCGCTGGGGCAGAGAGGCCCCGAGACTCCGGGCCGCGGACTCAAGCCTGCCCACGTCGAAACTGCGTAAGGTGGCAGTCATCACCCTGAGCATGAAGGGAATGGTATAAAGCAAGTGGCCGGCCAGCACCAGCAGCGGGCCTCGCAGTTCACCGTAGGCAGCCAAGAGTCCCATGGAAAGGGTAATCCCCGGCAGGGAAAGCGGCAGCAGGACAAGCTCCTCCACCAGCCCCGACCCGGGAAAGGGATGACGCGCCAAGGCATACCCTGCGGGGACCGCAACCAGCAGGCAGACGGCGACGCAGCCAAGGGCCAGTTCCAGACCGGGCGACGGGGTCCGCTTCAAGGGGCGCGGCCTGATCCAGCTGACCGGCAGGGCGAACTACGCCGCCTACGGCAAGGCGCGCGGGGCGGACTATACCACCGACGTTGGCGCCGCGCTCCTCGCCTCAGATCCCGCCGTCGCCGTGGACGTCGCCTGCTGGTTCTGGACCGATCGAGGCCTGAACCAACTGGCCGACCAGGACAGCGTCGCCAAGATAACCAGGATCGTCAACGGCGGCCTGAACGGCCTGGACAGCAGGCAGGCCCTGCTTGACCGAGCGAAATTCTTCCTCAACGTTGCCTGAGCAGAACCTTAAGGTCCACGGCGATAGATTATCCATTTGGGCGGACGGATCAAACGGGACATGTACGTTTACCTGGTTCGCGCTCCCGCCATTTTGATAGACCTGGTGGGCAGGGAAAAGGCATATCCGGCTCTTTTGTCGGACGATTACGGCTTGACGCAGCAGATAGCCGAGCGTCTGCACCAAGAGGGGCGTTTCGGCATCGGTTTCCGCCGGCCGGCTACCTCTTCCGTCCTCCAGGGCGGCCGGAAGCCTTTTCTTCGATCCGCTCCGCCCGCGCCATTTGGCGCAACGCCCCCGCCGCGTCCCCCTTGGCCTCGAGGATCTGCGCGACGCTTATGATGCGAATAGTCATGGAAGGGTGGTCGCAGCCATAGAACGACTCGTCGATCAGCAATGCACACTGCATGTACTCCAGTGCCCCGTCGAGGTCCCCACGGGCCTGGAGAATCTTCCCGACGTTGTTGGCGTCGACCGCCACGTAGTGGTGCAGATCGCCATAGGCCTGCTGATCGATCCGCATCGCCCGTTTCGTGTATTGCAGCGCCCTCTCCAATTCTCCGCGGGCAAGCAGTAGTTGCCCCAGGTTGTTGAGCCGCACAGCCACGCTCGGGTGATCCGGGCCATAAACCCTTTCATCGATCGTCAACGCATGCAGGGTGAATTGGTATGCTCGTTGCCAATCGCCCATGTCCTGAAAAATCTGTCCGATGTTGTTGGCATCCGTCGCTACGGCAGGGTGGTTTGGGCCGTATATCCTGGCATCTATTTTGAACGCCTGCATTGTGTGCTGCAACGCTCGCTCCGGGTCCCCCTTTTTAAGAAGGACCTGCCCGAGCAGGTTCTGCAAAGCTGCCGAAGCCCCCTCGTCTCCTCTTTCCTGCGCCAGCTCAAGTCCCTCATGGAGCTGATTTTCCGCCAAGTCCAACTCGTCTAGCGCAAGGTGGGCGCTCCCCAGTGCTATGTAGAACTCCGGCTGCTTGACTTGCGACAACGCCTCGCGAAAGCGATCGATCGAGGCGGCGAACTTTTGACGATTGAAAAGCAGCACTCCTTCCCGGTAGACAGTTCCGGCCTCATCGGTTTCGCGTGGACCTTCTCTTTTTTCCCCGTCCTTGGCAGCCGCCGGGGATGCTGGATACCATTGGCTTTCATGTTGTCGAGCCGCTATCATCTCAAACCTCCCAAGGATTGTGTCTCTGGCTCGTCTGCCTGCCATGGTTCCAAAATCATTTCCGCCTACCCTTCAGGTTCACTTTAGCCACTGCTCACGCACGTATCACTGCTTTGGCCGCAATGGCGAGCAATTGCAACCGCTACATTATCCTGCGGCAACAGCCTGATGCAAATTGAGTATGCAATTTAGCGTCGCACTGGAATAATTTAGGCGCTCAGTGAACAATATACACTACTAAAAACGCCGGCTACAACTTTTTTACTCCATTTGGCAGCATGTTTTCACAACAAAGTAGTGTATAGGTATTCTTTATATACAGTACTTCTACAGTTAATAAGCAAAAGTCCTAGCTGGAGTGGTCTTTTACCGGTTCCAAGGTAAGTAAAAAGCCTACATCGAGGAAAGGGCGAGAAAAGGCGGGAGCGGGGGATGGGGGATAGCGGCAGGCAAGGCCAGTCAAACTATGAGGTTATGCTGGATGGCGTAGCGGGTCAGTTCGGCATTGCTGGTCATCATCATCTTGTGCATCAGCCGGGACCTGAAGGTGTTTACCGTTTTTACGCTGAGACACAATTCCTTTGCTATGGCTCTGGGCGTTTTACCGCCGGCGATCATCAGCAGCACGTCGCGTTCCCGGCTGGAAAGCGTTTCATGCAGCGGCTTTTCGGCATTGCTGATGAGACCGAAAGCCAGTTTCTCGGCGAGGACGGCGCCGATGTATTTCCCACCGGCCAGCACTTTCTTTATGGCGAGCATAAGTTCGTCCGAGGCGCTTCCCTTCATCAGGTATCCGGAGGCGCCGGCGCGCAGGGACTGCACGGCATACTGCTCCTCCGGGTGCATGCTGAGCATCAGTACGGGAAGCGAAGGTTTGAGGGCCTTCATTTCCTTCAGCACCTCCAGCCCCCTCTTGCCCGGCAGGGTGATGTCCAGCAGGACCAGATCGTATTCCCTCTCCTGCACCTTGCAAAGGGCTTCTTCTCCGCTTCCCACCTCGTCCACCTTCACCGCGTCGGGGCTTTCGGTAAGAATGGAAACCAGTCCCTTGCGTACCACGAAGTGATCGTCAACAATGAGAATACTCGTCATCGGCCTATGCCTCCTTTTCCGCGTCTAAAGGGATGACCACCACGACGCTGGTCCCCCCCTCGGGCATGCTGCTGATCACTACCTCGCCCCCGAGGTGGTGGACCCGCTCCCGCATGCCGATGAACCCGAGTGATTTGGGGTTGGTTATCTCCTGCTTGCTGACCCCCTTGCCGTTGTCGGTGACGGTTACCGTCAAGGCCTCGTTCTTTGCCGTCAGCATCACATTGGCCCGAGTGGCGGCCGAGTGGCGGTAGATGTTGGTCAGGGTTTCCTGGAAGATGCGGAACAACACCGTGGAGAAGCGGCGCTCCAGTTTCGTGCAGTCGAAACTGCTCTGCACCTCGCAGACGATTCCGGTCTTTTTCTGGAATTCCTGAGCCTGCCATTCCATGGCGGCCGTGAGTCCGAGGTCGTCAAGGATGCCCGGTCTCAGCTCGGCGGAAATCCTCTGTACTATCCTGATGGTCTCGTCAATCTGCTCCGATATATCCAGGGTCTTTTGGAGCAGGTGGCGCTGTTCCTCGGGCAATTTCTTCCCGAGCCAGGACAGATCGATCTTCAAGGCGGTAAGCAGTTGGCCCAACTCGTCATGGATCTCACGGGCGATGGCGGTCCTTTCGTTCTCCCTTACTTCCTGCAGATGCTGGGTGAGGCTCCTGAGCTCCTCGCGCGAACGCTGCAATTCCCGCTCGGCCAGTTGCTGGGCCTGGATCACCGATTCCAGCTGTTCGTTGGCCCGAACCAGATCCACTGTGCGCGCCGAGATCCGTCCCTCGAGTTCGGTGTTGAGCCTGGAGACCTCTTCTTCCGAAAGCTTTCGTTCGCACACCTCGCGGTTGAGCCGCTCGTTGGAGTCCTGCAGTTCTACCGTATGCCTCGCCACCTCTCCGGCCATCACCCTGAAGGCATGGGCCAGCACGCCCGCCTCGTCGGTCGACTGGTAGCGCAACTCGACGGAGTAATTGCCCTGAGTCATTTCCCGGGCCGCCCTGGTAATCTCCGCCAGCGGCCGGACGATCCTCCGTGTGGTCAAGGCCGAAACGAAGCTTGCGGCAAGTATCCCGAACAGGGAGAAAGTGAGCCCGGCGGTAATGGTATTTGCCAAGACGGCATGGAACTCGTGGGAAGCGCGCGTGTTGTCGGCCGACATGGAGCGCGCCACCGCTTGCAGGGCCAGGTCGATGGCATCGATCTTGATGTCGATGCGGGCGTCTATCTCGGCAAGCGGTCCGGGGACGCTCGCACCTTTCAAGATAAGCGGCAGCATCTCGCGCTCGAAGATGCTGACAATGTCATCGAGTGCCGCGCCGGCCTCCTCGACTTTCTTCAGTTCCTGCGGCGTGTCGGCGGCCAGCGCGACCTTGCGCAGTTTTTCCCGGTTTTCAATCTTGGCAGCAGCCCAATCCCGTCGAGACTTCGCCATGTCGCGATTGATGACCGCGTTGGCGATGACCATGTACAGGTCCTCGCCGATGTGCTGGGCGTCGGTGGCAAGCTCCATTTCCATCGAACGTCTGAAGGTTTCGCGGTAGAGATTCTCCAGCCTGAGCAGCGTCGAAAAGTTGAGCGCGACGAGCCCCACCATGAGCAGCAAGCAGACCCCGAATCCGGCCGCGAGTTTCTTCTGGATGCTATTTTTCACCATATTCCACCGATTTCACACAGGACTTTGCTTCGACATTTTTGTCACATTTCGGGTTTTGTGTATAGTAAAATAAGGCGACTCAAAGGCTATATGCTGCAAGCAACAGCAGGGGATCATCGGCCTCGCCAGAGTGGGAAGAGGGCACCATCGCCACACCCTTTGACATGACGGTGCTGAACGACCCGGGCCGCTTCCACCTGATGGACACCAGAGCCTGATGCGGAGGACGATCTGCAAATCCTGCCGATATATTTAACGGTTTTTTACAGTCCCATCGAAAAAACACCTGTAATTATATATCCCTATAAAATAAACAATTACCGACATGAAAATGTTTGCAATTGATTTAAAATACGGTTATATTTTTAAGCACTTCTAGATCCAAATGTTTGCGGTACGCAAAGTATTGGCGATTACGTCCCGGCGCTGGTGATGCAAAAAACAGGTATGCTGATGAAAAGAAACCTCTTCATTGCAAACGTCTTGCTTGTTGCCGGATTTTTCCTCGTCGTTCTGGGGATGAGAAACCCGTCGCTGGATCATAATCGTGGCCCGAAGCAGCGGCCACGCGCTGTTGTAGAAAACGTCTTAAAGGCGCCGATAGCGGTATGCTGCGAACTACATTTGGACGCAGAGGCCTGCCTTGCCGTTGCAATAAGCAGACCTTCCGAAGTCCCGACTTTCTTCACCTCGGTCGCAAGCCACACGCCTGATCTTGGCCCGCATTTCCTCCCATCCAGGGCTCCCCCTGCACTCCTTTCCGGACTCTCGTAACACTCCTTTCTAACAAACTGATTTTGGTGATCCAAGGTTTCGTTGCAATCATGGTGCATCCGTTTTCCCCGTGCGACTGCGGCAAACTCGTTCGCCTCGGAATCCGCGACGGCCGGCAACCGCAATTGGCTTGGAGTCTTGTCTGCAATGAGGACTCGCCAGCTTCTCGCGGCGGCTTGTAAGGCTATGCCTTTGCCATCGTTACCGATTGCCTGCAATAGTTACCGCAACCTGACTGTTTTTAGAGGTGCAACATGGAAGAAACCAACACAGGCTATACCATCAAGAACGTCATGAAGTCATTGGAGATTTTAGAAAAATTAGCAGAAGGTCCGGAGCCGGTCCCCCTGCAGTCGCTGGCCGTAAGTGTCGGACTTAGTCCTACAAAAACCTCTCTTTTGCTGTCTATCTTGAATGAAAAAGGGCTGGTGGAAATCGATGCCGCATCGGGCTCTTATCAGATTGGCGCGCGTTCTCTGGCCTTCGGCAGAAAGCTCGTCGACAGCTCCAACAATCTCGCCGGCGCCCCCAAACCGAGCAGACACCAGGACCGCTCCAATCTCGTCAGTTGCTCACATCCGATTATGGAGGAACTGGCTAGAAAGTACGGCGAAGCCGTCTACATGACCGTCATCAAAAACAACGACGTATTATTCCTCAATATGGTCGATTGCTCCCAGCAGATAAAGACGGAACCGTTAGTCGGCAGGAAATTCCCTTTTTTCACCAACGCCGCAGGGAAGGTCATAAAGGCAGTCGATTCGTGGGACTTGCTGGAAAAGCTCCGCAAAAGGGACGAGACGCCGGGCAGGTGGCCCGACATGGACAAACTCGCCAGCGAATTGCAGGAAATTCGCGTCACGGGAGTGGCAGTTGATAACGGGGGACTGGGAGACGGGATCATCAGCGTAGCGGTCGCCGTCCGCGATTATGCCGGCAAGGTGGTAGGCGCCCTCACCATGCTTGGCCCCTCTTTCCGGATGCTCGCGGAACGGATCGACAATGAAATCATCCCTTCCATGCGGGAAGGGGCTGAGCTTCTTTCTCAAAGATTCGGCTATGCCCATGGCTGACTTTTTGACATTTAGCGGCAGCAGCAGAAGATTTAATGCGTAAATTCGTAGGTAAGATCCGTCTTACTCATTGGCCAACCCACACAAAAGGAGAAGTCCCATGGCGAAGAAACTGTACGGCTGGCAGGCAGTTACAAAGAACCCGAAATCCCTGGAGTTACGTCCAAGGCCAGAAGGTTTTAATCAGTCTTGTGCATGGATATGATGAACTGATTGGCCTTGAAGTAGAAAGACTCAAGCCAACGAGGGTGGATGCTGGTCCATGACGCAACTTCGAAAAATCCCAAAAAGGAGCAAGCTATGTCTTTATTGATCGCAAGCAATATCCAGAAAAATCCAAAATACCTTGAATTGGTCCATCGTCGTAATACGGTTGGCTGGACGCTCTCGGCAATTGTATGCGTTCTGTATTTCGGTTTCACCCTGATGATCGCGTATGCTCCTGGCGTTCTCACTCAACCCATCGCTTCCGACAGTGTGATCCCGCAAGGGATGCTTATCGGCCTCGGCGTAATTCTGGCCTCATGCGCGACAACAGGCATTTATGTTTACCTGGCAAACAAGACCTTCGATCCTATTATTGAAGAAATCGTTCGGGAGGCCTCCAAGTGAAAATATTTAAAGCGATTTCCTGTACGATGCTGGCTTTTGCTTCGTCATTTGCCGCCCATCTAGCCCATGCCGCCGACGTCGCAGTAACTGCAGTTGCGCCAGCAGCTGCTGCTGTTCCGGCGGAGCCGCCCCTCAATTGGCACGCAATTATAATGTTTCTCATCTTTGTCGGCATCACTCTGGTCATCACCTACTGGGCTGCGACCCACACCAAGACAGCGTCCGACTTCTATGCTGCCGGGCGCGGTGTTACCGGCTTGCAGAACGGCATGGCCATTGCCGGCGACTACATGTCGGCAGCCTCGTTCCTGGGAATCGCAGCTCTGGTTTACTTCAACGGCTTCTATGGATTGATCTTTTCGGTCGGCTGGCTCGTCGGTTGGCCGATCATCCTGTTTCTGGTCGCTGAAAGGCTCCGCAACCTCGGTAAATACACCTACGCCGACGTTGTCTCGTTCCGTCTCAAGCAGGGACCGATTCGCATCATGGCTGCCATAAGTTCACTGATTGTCGTCATCTGGTATCTGATCGGCCAGGCTGTGGGTGCCGGGCAGTTGCTGCACACCCTTGTCCCGCAAATGTCCTACAGGCTGTCCATCGTGGTCGTTGGCGTGCTGATCGTCCTCTATGTTACGCTGGGCGGCATGAAGGCCACAACCTGGGTACAGATCATCAAAGCCGGCCTGCTGTTGGGCGGTGCGACCTGTATGGCGTTTGGCGTGATGATGCACGAGGGATTCAGCTTCGCAAAACTGTTCTCCGACGCCGTCGCCCTGCATCCTAAACATATAGCGATCATGCAGTCGGTGGTACCTATCGGAGCTAAAGCCAATCCCATCGAGTCCATTTCACTAGGCCTCACGCTGATGTTCGGCACCGCAGGCCTGCCGCACATCCTGATGAGATTTTTCACCACAACTGATTCCAAGGCTGCCCGCAAATCGGTTTTGTACGGTACTTGCTTCATCGGTTATTTCTACATTCTGACCTTCATCATCGGCTTCGGCGCCATCATTCTCGTTGCCAACAATCCGGAGTATGTGGTCAATATCACCAAAAGTGTTCTCGATCTCAAGGGTGGCGGCAGTATGCCGGCTATCTATCTGTCACACGCCATCGGCGG
>CAIYDQ010000031.1 GCA_903925075.1 uncultured Geobacter sp. | reverse complement strand
GCGCCGGAGCCTTCGGCATTTACAATGCGGCGTCGCTTGTGCTATTACTCATAGATTATTTTTCCTAAGCGGAGACCATGGATGGCCGCGTGTGAAACCAGCAAGAAGAAAGCGCTCGTGGCGCAGGTGCAGGCGCTGAACGATCTTATCGAGGTCGCCAAGGCGGTCGTTTCCACCCTGGATCTCGACGCGGTGTTGCAGGCGATACTGACCAGCGCCATGGGGTTCGCGGAGACGCCGGCCGGCAGCGTGGCCCTCTATTGCCAGGAGAAGCGGGAGCTGACCCTGCACGCGCACTCGGGGTTGACGGCGGACTTCGTCAAGAACCAGCGCTGGGGGGCGACTCCGGGCGGGCTCACCGAGCAGGTGCTCAAGGCCGGGGAGATAAGCTTCATAGAGGACACCGAGAAGGCTGATTTCTTCAACAACCCGATCGCGCTCAACGAGGGGATCCGTTCGCTGGTCTGCGTGCCGCTGCATTTCCAGGGGGAGATCATGGGGATACTCTACCTGGACGACTTCGTGCCCCGGCGCTTCGACCGGGAGAAGCTGAACCTTTTGGCGGTGCTGGCCTCCTTCGCGGCCATGGCGATCCACAACGCCACCCTGCACAAACACACCAAGCTGATGGCGATCACCGACTCGCTCACCGGGCTGCACAACCATCGCTACTTCAAGCAGTACTTCAAGCAGGAGATGGCGCGCGCCAAGCGCTACCGCAAGCCGCTTTCCATCATCATGATGGATATCGACGATTTCAAATCCTTCAACGACAGCTTCGGCCATGCCAGCGGCGATCTGCTTTTGAGCGCGCTCGGGACGCGCATCCTGCAGACCATCCGCGGGGTCGATGTCGCCTTTCGTTACGGCGGCGAGGAACTGATCGTGCTGCTGCCGGACACCCGGCTGGATCAGGCGAACCTGGCGGCGGAGCGCCTGCGGGCGAGCGTGCAGAACGGCACGGCGCAGGAGCTGGTCGGGTGCGCCACCCGCGGGGTCACGGTCAGCGTCGGCGTGGCGAGCTATCCGGAGAACGCGGACAATATGGACGAACTTTTCAACATAGTCGACTCGCTGCTCTACCGGGCCAAGCGTTGCGGCAAGAACAAGGTCTATCATCAGGAAAGCCTGCTGATTCCCGCCTCATGACGGCAAGCCCCCGTTGCGCCCTGGTCGGCTGTCAGCTGCTGGCGGCCCTGCTTTTTACCTCCGCCGCCGTCTCGGCAACCCTTCCCCCCGCCCCGGCCGCAGCCGTCGCGCCCAGCCCCCCCTTTCCGAGCGCGCCCAGGAGCGAGGCCCGCTTCACCCCGACGCTCGTCTATCAGGACCGGGTGCTGAGCGAAGACACGGTCTGGCGCGGCGAGGTGCTGGTGGAAGGCTCGCTGACGGTGGCGCCGCAGGCGACCCTCTCCATCGAGCCGGGAACGGTGGTCCGCTTCCGGCGCGGGAACAAGCAGACGCCGCTGTTGGTGGTGCAGGGGCGCTTGCTGGCCGTCGGCGCCAAGGAGGCGCCCATTCTTTTCACCTCCGCGTTTGCCGTGCCGGCCGCGTCCGACTGGCAGGGGGTGATGCTGCTTGGCAGCGAAAAGAAAAACGTCCTGGAAAACTGCCGGATCGAGGGGGCGCAAAGCGGCGTGGAAGCGCTCTTTTCCACCCTGGCGCTGAAAAACGTGCGGGTGGAGCGGTCGGCGACCGGGATGAGGTTTCAGGACACGCTGCTGACCATGGAGGGGGGAGGGGTCTTCGACTGCGACCTGGGCCTGAGCCTTGCCGACAGCGAGGCGACGCTGCGCCAGGCGAGCGTCGAGGGGAACCGGCAGGGGATTTCGGCCAAGCGGAGTTCGCTCTATCTGTTCGAGCCGCAGATTTCCGCCAACAAGGCGGCGCTGTCGGCGGACGACTGCCGGCTGAAGATCCAGGGGGGCTCGGTGCTCGGCAACGGCAGCGGGGTCACGCTCGGCGGTTGCCAAGGGAGCGTCGTCGGCGTGCTGTTTACCAGGAACGCGGAGCACGCCCTGTCCCTCAGGGGGTCGCGCCTGCGGGTGAACGCCAACCAGATCTCGGGCAACGGCGGCCACGGCCTGGTCGTGTACGACGGCGCCTCGGTCGCCTGGGACAACGCCATCTACGACAATGCCGGCTATGACCTCTACAACGCCGGCACCGAGACCTTCCGGGCTCCCGGCAATTGGTGGCGCGGCGTCGTTCCCCGGATCTTCACCAACGGCGGCCAGGGCAAGGTGTCGTACGCCCCGGTGTTGGGCGACAGGCCGGGACGATTGTAAAGAAACCAACACCTTGGCCACGGAGAACTTCTGAGGAGTTCGGAGGGAAGCTTTAAACCGGATACAAAGTCCAATGCCGGGTTTAAAGCTTGAATCCACAAGCTTTAAGCTTAAATTAAAGGTCAAACCCTCTTTTGGTCTGCTCGGATTTGCTCGGACGTCCTCCGTGGCCAAAGCTTTTGATTTGTGCTGCATCAACTAATAAACAGAAACACGGAGTAATTCATGATACGCAGAAACGGTCGCGCTGCCGACGCCTTGAGGGAAGTAAAGATCACCCGGAATTACCTGAAGCATGCCGAGGGTTCCGTGCTGGTCGAGTTCGGTGACACGAAGGTCATCTGCAACGCCACGGTCGAGACGCGCGTGCCGTCGTTCTTGAAAGGAAAGGGAACCGGCTGGGTGACGGCCGAATACTGCATGCTGCCGCGCGCCACCCACACCCGCAACCAACGGGAGTCGTCCAAAGGGAAGCTGACCGGCCGCACCCACGAGATCCAGAGGCTGATCGGCCGCTCGCTGCGCGCGGTGGTGGATTTGGAGTTGCTGGGCGAGCGCTCCGTGCTGATCGACTGCGACGTGATCCAGGCCGACGGCGGCACCCGGACCGCCTCCATCACCGGCGCCTACGTGGCGCTGTCCGACGCCTTCCAGACCCTGATCGACCGGGGAGAGCTCTCCGCGAGCCCGATGCGCGAAGCGGTGGCCGCGGTCAGCGTCGGCATCGTCGACGGCGTTCCCTTTCTCGACCTCGATTACCCCGAGGATTCCGGCGCCGAGGTGGACATGAATTTCGTGATGACCTCCTCCATGCGCTTCGTCGAGGTGCAGGGCACCGCGGAGGCCGAGCCCTTCACCCTGGAGCAGATGGACGCCATGCGCGGCCACGCGATGCTGGGGCTCTCCCGGCTGTTCGAGATCCAGATCGAGGCGCTGCAGGCATGAAGGAGCTGATGGTCGCCTCGGGCAACAAAGGGAAGCTGCGCGAGTTCCGCGAGTTGCTGCGGGGGGTGGTGGATACCGTGCTCTCGCCGGCCGATTTCCCGGGACTCCCCGAGGTCGAGGAAGACGGGGACAGCTTCGAGGCCAACGCGCTGAAAAAAGCCCGCTCCGCGGCCGTCTTCACCGGGATGCCGGTTTTGGCTGACGACTCGGGGCTGTCGGTGGAGTATCTGCACGGGCGTCCCGGAGCGCATTCGGCGCGCTTTGCCGGCGAGGGGGCCAGCGACGCCGACAACAACGCGCTGTTGTTGCGCGAGTTGGCCGGCGTGCCGACCGAGATGCGCGGCGCGGCCTTCCACTGCGTGATAGCGCTCTGCCGGCCCGACGGCATCTGCCTGACCTTCGACGGCAAACTGTCCGGAACGATGCTGGAGGAGGCGCGCGGGGCAGGGGGGTTCGGTTACGATCCGCTTTTTCTGGTTCCCGAATACGGGCAGACCCTTTCCGAGCTGCCGCTTGAGATCAAGAACGCCATCAGCCACCGCGGCAGGGCCATGCAGCAACTGAAGGCGGCGCTGGCCGGAGAAGGCAAAGAGTAGCGCCCGCTCCGGCATGAAGTTTCCTTCCTGCGCGGGCCTTTGGAGGTTCGGCGATTTTTTCTTGCACCGTGGACGAGGCTGTGCTATAAACATCTCTCTTGATCGGGGTGTAGCGCAGCCTGGCTAGCGCACCTGCCTTGGGAGCAGGGGGTCGGAGGTTCGAATCCTCTCACCCCGACCACTCTGCGCCTGTAGCTCAGTTGGATAGAGCAACGGCCTTCTAAGCCGTAGGTCAGAGGTTCGAACCCTCTCAGGCGTACCAAAATAGTTTTATGGTGGATATGGTGAAGCGGTAAACACAAACGACTGTGACTCGTTCATACGTGGGTTCGATCCCCACTATCCACCCCAACTAAAAAAAACCCCGCGAAAGCGGGGTTTTTTAGTTTTAAATCTGGTCATGGCAATTCCTCCCTCTTGCGCAAGCTAGCAGTAGCTAGCACGTCTGTCAATTCCGACTTCGCCGGCTGCTCACTTCGGGCCGGGCAAAGATTCCTTGCAATACTCCGGAAAATTCCATAGCATTAAATTGCGCAAATGTTTTGAGCTCTGCGCGTATGCCTGACCCAGGCGGGAAGGAGGCTGACATGCCAGAAAAGGGTGAAAGATCGATTGGTGAATTGTTTTCCGAGTTGACTCGCGAACTGCGCACGCTTTTCCGGCAAGAGTTGGCGCTTTTCGCAGCGGAGATGAAAGATAAAATGGCGCAGGTCGCCAAAGACACGGTCGCTATGGTCGTTGGTGGAGTTTTTATCTACTCCGGCTTTCTCGTGTTGCTGGCGGCGTTGGTTATCGGCGTGGCCACCTTCATGCCGGCGTGGGGCGCAGCGCTGCTGGTTGGCGCGGTTTTTCTGGCGATGGGAACGGCTCTGGTGCTCAAGGGGGGCAAAGATCTGACGCAGATGGAAAAGAAACCTGAACAAACGACGGCAACTGTGAAGGAGACGGTACAATGGGCGAAAACACTAACCTCAAGGAGCGGCCCTCCACGGCGGACGCGCTTCGCGAACAAATCCGGCATACGGAAAGCGATATAACCGAAACGGTGCACGCTCTCGAAGAAAGGCTGTCCCCGCGCTATCTGCGCCTGCGTAGCGTCCGCAAGGCGAAAGGCCTCGCTTGGCGAGGCACGGCGAAGTTGCTGGAGTTTGCGCAGCGAAGATCGGTGCAAGTGTCGTTGCTGGGGGGGCTGGGAGGAGGTGCGCTGTTGATGGTGCTCGGCAGCAGAAAAGCGCATAATAACAAAAGCTGGAGCGGCAAAAAGGCGGGCTGGAAAACGGGCTGGAAAGCGATCGTAAACAGGAAGCAGGGGGCGCATCCGGGAGGCGCAGCCGCAAAGGCGGTGGGGACAGGCGCTCTCTGGATGACGATCAAAAGAGGCTTGGCTCGCAAGGAAAGTTCGGCCGACAAGGCCGCGGTATCCGGGGTGGCGCTGGCCGCCACTGCGGCCAAGGCTTTTCTAACCGGCGCACGCGCCTCCAGGAAAAAAGGGACGACGCAACCGGGGAGGAAGGTGGCTTGGCGCGGCTTGGCGACCGCCATCGGAGCCGCGTTGGGTAGTTACTGGTACAGCCACAGAAGAGCCAGGGTCTGAGGCGAGGAGCGGTCGGTCTTCGCTGGATCCGGCGCTTGTGAAGTTACTCAGAAGTGCAGCGATGAAAAAACATCGCAAGGGAGAATGCCATGAAAAAACATGCGAGCACGACGGCTGAGGTGGTAAGTTTTTCAGCCGGAGCAATAGTCGGTGCGGGCCTTGCCCTTCTTTACGCGCCCAAAACAGGGCACGAGATGAGGGACAAAGTCTCGGATATAACCGGGGAGGCCATCTCCAAAATGAAGGGCTTCACCGAGGAAGCTCAGGAAAAGTTCAATAGAAATCTGGAAAAGGGAAAGGAGTATGCGGAAGAAAAGGCATCCGCGTTCTCCACGGCGGCTGAAGAGAACAAGGAGCAATATCATTAGCCTGCTGCCAGAACTCAGGTGACGGATGATACCTCTCAGGTGACTGATGATACCTGCCATTGACGACAAACAAGCCACTCTCCTTTGAGTGGCTTTTCTTATTGCCGGCTTATTTGCCGGCCACTGGTTTTCATCCGGTGGCGCAGCCAAAACCTCACATTCATTTTGACAGCGCCGTGGAAAGAGCATATTTTCAACCTCTTCGCACCATTCAGCTAAAAGCCAAGAAGCTAAGGCAAAGCCAAGCAGCCGAGACAAAGCCGGTTCCGGGTGGCATCCAGTGCCGTCACCCGGAGCAGGGGGGTACATCGATGGAAAAAAAGAAGGTTCTGGCGGTCGACGACGAACCGAATATCCTGATGTCGATCGAGTTCATCCTGGAGATGGAGGGCTACGAGGTCCATCTGGCCCGAGACGGGGAGGAGGCTTTGGAGGTGGCCGAACGGGTGCGGCCGGACCTGATCCTGCTGGACGTGAACATGCCCAGAAAGGACGGCTACGAGGTGTGCCGGATCATCCGCGAGCGCGAGCAATTGGCCGCTACCAGGGTGATCATGCTCACTGCCAAGGGGCAGACCCTGGAGAAAAAGAAGGGGCTGGAGATGGGCGCGGACGAATACGTGACCAAGCCCTTTAGCGCCGATGAACTACTGGCGAAGATCCGCGCCCTGATCGCTCCATGACCTTTTCCCGGGAAGCCGCTCAAACCGCGCGCAAAGGCCTGCGCCGCCGCATGGTCGCCTCGCTGTTGGGATTGGCCGCCATTCCGCTGCTGTTCGCGCTCACCTCCCTTTATTTCATGATCCACGAGGACGTGGGGAGCAGCAGAGGAAGTTGGCTGGCCAAAGAGGCGGAACTGCTGGCGGAGCGCGGCCGCGTGGAGTCGCTCGGGGGCCGGCCGTCGGATAGTGCGGAAAACCTGCGGAAGTCGCTGGCCGAGTATTCGAAAAAGGAAGCCGGCAGCGCCGTCCTGTTCTCCGCTGCCGGGCAACTGCTGGCCGGGCCGGCGGGAACCCCGATCCCGCCGCTCCCCGAGGAGGGACGCGGTTTCGTGCTCTACGAGGCGCAAGGGCGGGAATATCTGGCCGGCGTGGCCCCGGTGTCGGCGCCGACCTCGGCGGGCGCCGGGCGCAGCGATCGTTTCCTGGCCGTCGTGCAGCCGTCTTCGCTGGTCTACGAGCATTTCGACTCCATGAGCCGCAAGGCCACCGTGCTGTTGCTGGGAGGGGGGCTGTTGGCGGCGGTGCTCGCCTGGCGCATGACCGGCCGGTTCCTGCGCCCGATTCTGGAGATCCGACGCGGCGCGGACATCGTCTCCCGCATCAACCTAAGCCACAGGATTCAACTGAAAACCGGCGACGAACTGGAAGACCTGGCCCAGGCCTTCAACCACATGGCCGGCAACCTCGGCAATACCTACGCCGAGTTGGAAGCGCGCGTCCTGCACGCGACTCAAACCCTGCAGGACGAGCGTAACCGTCTGGCCACCGTGCTGCGCACCATGGTCGACGGCGTGGTGGTGACCAACGCGGCCGCCGAGACCATCCTCCTTAACCCGCGCGCCCGGATCATCCTGGATCACGCCTTCAGCTCCGGCATAGGCGTCCCCCTGGCGCGCATCTTCCCCGCCGACAGGGTCGAGTTCCATGTGAAGAACCTGCGCCGCAACTGGGAGCTGGGGCGCGACTGCGTGGAGGAGGTGGTCTTTCCGCTTTCCGACGGCAAGCTGCTCAAGGGGACGCTGTCGGCGGTTCCCGGACAGGGGGGGGAGCTGGCCGGATTCCTGCTGGTGTTCAGGGACCTGAGGGCGCCCGGCGAGGAGGGGAATCCTTTCGAGACCGCCTTGAGGGAGATGCCGAGGCTCCTCAAGGGACCGGTGGCCACCGCCCGCTCGCTGGTGGAGACCCTGCAACGGCACCGGGAGATGCCGGCCGAGAAACAACAGGCCTTCCTGGCGGCGCTGGCCGAGGAGGCGGACCGTTTGGCGCAGCGGGTCGGGGCGATGGAGGAGGCAGCCGTCGCCGCCCAAACTCCCCGCTGGCCGGCGATCCCTTCCAACCCCCGTGAGCTTTTGGAGGAGGCGCTCGCCGCAGTCCCCGGCGTGCCGGCCGAGATCCGCAGCGAAGACGAGCCGCTTCCCCTGGTGCAGGTGGAACCGTTTTCCTGGGTCGCTGCTCTGGTCTGCGTCTTGCGCTGGATCGAGCAGCGCACCTCCGGCGCCGGCGCCGTCGTCGCCACCCTTGCCGTCGAGGACGGCGTGGTGGTCACCAGCTTTCGGATCGACGGCCCCTTCGCCGGGCAATCGGCGGAGTTGGAGGCGTTGCAGATCTCGCCCGCCGGAGAGGAGCCGCTGCCGTTGGGCGAGACGGTGCGCAGAAACAAGGGGGAGTTGTGGACGCGTGCGCTGGGAGAGCATGCGCACGAGATCCGGCTGGCGCTGCTCCCCTCGACCTGCCGCCCGGAAGGGCGCAGCGTCGACGGCTTCATCGAGGGAGAGCCCGAGTTCTACGATTTCGACCTGTTCCTGCCGCGGCCGGTGGTCGAGAAGAAGGAACTGCTCGATACGCCGCTTGCCGAGCTGGAATACGTGGTCTTCGACACCGAGACCACCGGCTTGCAGCTCTCCCGAGGGGACAAGATCGTCAGCATCAGCGGGGTGCGCATCCGCCGGGGAAGGATCCAGAACGCCGACATCTTCCATACCCTGGTCAACCCGGGGCGCCTGATCCCCGCCGAGTCGGTGGCGATCCACCACATCGAGGACCACATGGTGGCGGACGCCCCCGGGATGGACCAGGTCTATCCCCGCTTCGTCGAATTCGCCGGCGATGCGGTGCTGGTGGCCCACAACGCGGCCTTCGACAAGAAGGCGCTCGACATGGCGGCGGCCGAGGCCGGCCTGCCCCAGATCGACAACCCGATCCTGGACACGCTTTTTCTTTCCTACGGCATTCACGAGGGGACCGAGGGGCACAGCCTCGACGCCCTGGCCCAGCGCATGGGGATCGTCATCGAAGGGCGCCACAGCTCGATGGGAGACGCCCGCGCCACGGCGCAAGCCTTCCTCGGGCTGATGTCGCTGCTGCCGGGGCGCGGCGTCACCACCCTGGCCGACGCCAAGGGTTTCTGCGACCGCAATCTGCTCTTGCGCTGGCAGACCTCCCGGTATTGAGCCTGCAAGGGCTTCCACGCCGGGAGATCGAGCCTGCCAGGCTTCAGCGCCGAGAGATCGGAGCGGCGGATTGGGAAAACGAAAGGCTTTCAAAGGGGGGGAGTTGCCGATGGACGGACCGGCCGTGAAGGGAGCTTTCTGGGGTGTCGCGCTCGGCTTGGGCTTGGTCGTCGGCCATGTCTTGACGCGCCGCTCGCAGGCGAAGCCGTCCGTGGAGGTCCTGGACGTCTTCGGCGGGGCGGCGGGAACAACCGAGGGCCTTGCCTCGCAGAGCCTGGCCGAAAGCCGCGAGATCCTGGAGCGGCGGTTGAGGGAACTGATGGTGCTGCACGAGGCTTCCCACGCCCTCTCCCGAAGCCTGGACATCGACACCCTGCTGCAGGAGGTGCTCATGCTGATCAAGCGGGAGTTCGGCTTCGAGCACCTGGGGGTCCGGCTCCTGGGCGATGACGGCATCCTGAGGATTCGCAGCCATGTGGGGCTGAACGAGCAGTACGTCAGCGCCTCCGCCATGATTCCCACCCGGGACACCTATTTCGGCACCTCCTTTCTGGAAGGGGCGCCGGTGGTGGTCGGGGACACCCGCGACATCGACAAGCCGCTGCTTTTCTCCAAGCTGGCCAAGGACGTGCCGGTCACCGCCTTCATCCACGCGCCCATGACCTACGAGGGGAGGGTGATCGGCATCCTCACCGCCTACGCCACCCGCGGCCCCATGCACTTCACCAGCGAATTCGTGGAGCTGTTCGCGGCCCTCGCCAACCAGCTCGCCATGGCCACCGTCAACGCCCAGCTCTACGCCGAGGTGCAGGCCTACAGCCTGGCCATGGAGGAGAAGGTGGCCCGGCGCACCGAGCAACTGGAAAAGGCCAACACCCGGCTTTTGGAGCTGGACCGGTTGAAGAGCGAGTTCCTCTCCACGGTGAGCCACGAGCTGCGCACCCCGCTCACCTCGATCCGCTCCTTCTCCGACATCCTGCTGCGCTACGAGGTGGACGACCCGGAGAAGCGCCGGCAGTTCGTCACCATCATTCAGACCGAGGCCGAGCGGCTCACCCGCATGATCAACGATCTGCTCGACCTCTCCAAGATCGAGGCCGGGCGACAGGATTGGAATCCCGAGCCGCTGGAGCTTGAGGCGGTCTTTTCCCGGGCGCTCGGCACCAGCCACGCGCTCTTCGCGGAAAAGGGGATCGAGGCGCGCAGCGATCTCGCGGATTCGATCCCCCCCGTTTACGCCGACGGCGACCGGCTGCACCAGGTGCTGACCAACCTGCTCGCCAACGCCGTGAAATTTTCACCGCAGGGAGGAGAGATACGTCTTATCGGCGCCAGGGAGGACGGCCATGCCTTGATCAGCGTGGCGGACCAGGGGCCGGGTATTCCCGCGGACCAGCTGGAGCAGGTTTTCGAGCGCTTCCAGCAGCTGCGGGATCCGCAAAAGCCCGCCCCGGGGACCGGTCTCGGGCTGACCATCTCCCGGGAGATCGTCGAGCAGATGGGGGGAAAGATCTGGGTCGAGAGCGAATTGGGCTTCGGCGCCACCTTCTCGTTGACGGTCCCCTTCGCCGAGGGCGCCCGGGGCAAGTAGGTAAGGATCGACGTGGCTTTTGGACTCACCCAATCCTTAACTTAACGGCAGTGCCCGCACGGGGAGGGGGGACTGTTTAAGTGTCGCGTTTTCTTGCCTTTCACCAATAATTATGGTACTGTCCCGTCTCGATGCGGGAATGGTGGAATGGTAGACACGGTGGCCTTAGGAGCCACTGCCGCAAGGCATGCAGGTTCAAGTCCTGTTTCCCGCACCAACAGCAGGTCGCGTCTCCGTGAACTAACGCTGCGCGGACAGCACCCATTGGCGGAGTCCTCTGATGCAGATTCATGAGGATCACCGCCTTTTTCTTTTAGCCGCGGGCATCGCGCCTCAAGGAAGAAGCCGGCCGCACGCAGGGGAGAAACCGCCAATGAAGAGGGTTATTTAAGGCGTTGCTTTTAAAAAATCGGCATGGTATCTGTAAAACGGCCTGGAAGCCCATGCCGTCCGTCGTCGCAGCCCGAGGTCCGCTCTAATCCGCTCCCTGCATAAACCACCGCGATAGTGGGGGGAACCGCCATGAAGCCTGGCTTGTTCATCTGGTTTTTATTGTTGTCGATCGCCCTTCCCGGATGCGCCAAGCCGCCCGCCGAGCCTTTGCACGTCGCCACCAATACCTGGGTCGGCTATGAGCCGCTGTATCTCGCCAGGAGCCTGCAGTACCTTCCCGAATCGTGCGCCGTCTTGCACGAAATGCCCAACTCCTCCGCCGTAATCAAGGCCTTTCGCAACAACGCCATCGACGTCGCCGCCCTGACCTTGGACGAGGCCTTGCTGCTGTTGCAGGACGGCATCGACGCCAGGATTTTGCTGGTGATGGACATCTCCAACGGCGCCGACGTCTTGCTGGTCCATCCCGGCATAAAAAACATCGGCGGGCTCAAAGGAAAGCGCGTGGGGGCGGAATCCCTGGCCCTGGGCGCCTACATGTTGAGCCGGGCCCTGGAAAAAGGGGGGCTGCGACCCGAGGATATCACGCTGGTGCCGACCACCTACGACGCCCACGAGGAGGCGTACCTTTCCGGGAAAATCGACGCGGTCGTCACCTTCGAGCCGGTCAAAAGTAAGCTCTTGGCCAAGGGCGCCCGCATCCTTTTCGACAGCAGCATGATCCCCAATCAAATCGTCGACGTGCTGGTGGTGCGCCCAGACGCCGTGAAAAGGAATCCCGCCGCCTTTCGCGATCTCGAAGCGGCCTGGTACCGGGCGCTCCAGTATCTGCGCGCCAATCCCAAGGAAGCCTGCCGACTGCTGGCTGCGCGGGAGGGCGTTTCCGCCGCCCAGTTTGCGGAGTCGTTGCACGGCATCGTGATACCGGATGAAAAGGATAATCGGCGTCTCCTCTCCGGCGAGCTCCTCGCCTCCGCCCAGCGCATGGCCCAAGTGATGCTGCACGAGAAACTTCTTAAGAAAACGATCGAGCCTGCCCTGCTCTTCGACCGGCTGGCGCCCCCGGGGCGACCCTGATGCCGAGACTCCTCTTTTATCGGCTGCGGGTCGTCATTCCCGCCGTGGTCTGCCTGGTGACCTTGTGCATCGTCGGCTATCAGACCTATGACCGCCTGAGCGACGACCGAGCCTTCTTCTTCGACAACACCCGGCAGACGCTCGCCTTCAAGATGAACGAGTTGCAAAGCCTGCTCTCGGATATGATGCTGCAGGGCGACCGGGAACGGGCTCAGCAGACCCTTGCCAACGCCGCTCTTGACCGTCAGATCGTGGCGATACTTTTGACCGACGACAACAACCGGGTGCTTTTCGCCAGCCGGCGGGAGTGGCTGGCCGCCCCCGCGCAGGACGTCACGCGCTACGACGCGGCCCGGGCCGACCGGGTGCGCAGCGATCGCTCCTCAAAGCTGGCCTCGCTTCCCGGGCAATTCGCAGGCTATTACCCGGTCGCTCTCAGCATGGAGCGGGGCGAACTCCGGCCCCAGCGTTTCGGGGTTCTCTACGTCGAATACGATTATTCCCGCCCGCTGGCCCGCGCGCAGCGCGAAACCTACCGCGACGCGGCGAAGCTGCTTTGCGTCTCCCTGGCGCTCTCCCTGGCGCTCTCCTTCGGGCTGCATTTCCTGGTTACCAAGCGGATCGAGCGGCTGCTGTCGGCCATGAAGGATGCCTCCTCGGGTAACCTGGAGGCCCGCGCCGGCATGCAGGGACACGGCGAAATCGGGCTTTTGGCCAAGGCCTTCGACGAGATGGTGGCGGAGCTGGCCAGAAAACAGCAGGACCTCCAGGAACAGGCTGTGGAGTTGGAACAGGAAGTGGCCGAGCGGCAAACGGCGCAGGAGGGGCTTGAGGAGCAGGCGGTGCTGCTGGAAGAGGAAATCGTCGAGCGCATCAGAGTCGAGGAGTCGCTAAAGGAAACGAGCCTGTTCAATCAGCAGATCATCGACGGCGCCAGGGAAGGGATCGTGGTCTACGACCGCTCCTTGCGCTACCGGGTGTGGAACAGGTTCATGGAGGAGCTCTCCGGCATGCCGGCCGCCGAAATCATCGGCAAGCACCCGCTCCAGGTCTTCCCTTTCTTGAAAGACACCGGCGTGATGGAAAATCTGCAACGGGTGCTGGAGGGCGGCAAGGGGACCGACCAGGAGTACCCGTTCCAGATCGTGCACAACGGCAGATCCGGTTGGGCCTCGCACTCCAGTTGCCCGATGTTGGATCCCAAAGGTGAGTTGATCGGCGTCATGGCCATGATTCACGACATCACCCAGCAAAAACAGGTCGAAGAACAACTGCGCCAATCCCAGAAAATGGAGGCGGTCGGTCAACTGGCGGGGGGGATCGCCCACGATTTCAACAACATCCTGACGGTGATCATCGGCTGCGGCGAGATGCTGCGCGCCGATCCGTCCCTCGGCCCGCGTCACGCCGATCACACCAATCAGATCCTGGCGGCGGCGGAGCGGGCGGCCCAACTGACTCGCGGCCTGCTCTCCTTCAGCCGCAAGCAGGTCATGGCTCCCCGGGTGCTGGATCTGAACGAGGTGGTGCGCCAGGCCCAGAAGTTCCTCGCCCGGGTGGTCGGCGAGGACATGCAGTTGAAGACCATCTGCAACCATGCGCTCCTCAAGGTGAAAGTGGATGCCGGCCAGATGGAGCAGGTCTTGATCAACCTGGTGACCAACGCCCGCGACGCCATGCCCAACGGCGGCCTGCTCTGCATCGAGACGGACCGCGAGCGGTTGGCGCCGGCTGAAGGCGGCTATGCCGACCATGCGGGAGCCTACGCAGTGATCGCCGTCTCCGATACCGGGCACGGCATGGACCGGGAGACCTGCCAAAAGGTGTTCGAGCCCTTTTTCACCACCAAAGAGGCAGGGAAGGGGACCGGACTGGGCATGTCGATCGTGCACGGCATTGTCAGCCAGCACGGCGGGTTCGTCAAGGTCCGGAGCGAGCCCGGAAAAGGAACCTGCTTCAAGATCTACCTGCCGCTGCTGCCGGACGCTCCCGAAGCGGGCGACGAGGCGCAGTCGCTTTTGCCGCCGCCCAAAAGAGGGAGCGAAACGGTGCTGGTCGCCGAGGACGACGCCGAGATACGGGGCCTGTTCGCGGCGGTGTTGAGCGGTCATGGTTATCGGGTGCTGGTGGCCGAGAACGGAGAACAAGCCGTGCAGATCTTCGCCGCCCATCGGGAGCGGATCAAATTGAACATACTGGACGTGATCATGCCCAAGATGAACGGGGTAGAGGCCAACGAGGAGATCCGGAAACTGCAGCCCGCGGGGGTCAGGACGCTATTTTCCACCGGTTATACCAAGGACCTGCTGCAAAAGCGGGGAGAATTGACCGCCTGGGAGGACGTAATCATGAAGCCCGTCCGGCCGCAGGAGCTGCTCCGGACGGTGCGAGCGATGCTGGACAGGGAGTGATTACCCGCTTACCAGAGGTCGATTTGCGGCGGCGCGTTCTGCTGCTGCTCGATGGACGTTTGCCAGCAGCTCCGATCCCTCAGCGCCAGTTGTTGGCTGCGATCGGAGCTGATTTTTCTGCGATGGACGGCGAAGTCGCCGTTGGAAAAATGTATCACCCTGCCGAAATCCCCGCCGATGTCCATGGCGTCGACCGGAATGGCCTCGCTCTCCAGGAACTCGCGGATGAACTTGCAGTTTGCCTGCCCCACGCACAAGAAATTCCCCTGCTCGGAGTCGCGGTTCATGATCGATGCCCCGCCGAAGATCTTCGCCCGCAGCAGGCGCCGGTTGGTACCCTTGGCCATCATGTCGTTGATCAGCAGGTCCATGGCGTGAATGCCGTAGCGTCCGGCTTCGGAAACGTGAATGGGGAGGTCTCGGGAATAGCGAGGATTGCTGAGCATGAAGTGGTTCATGCCGATGATCCGGTTTCTTGGATCGTAGAGACAGGCCGCGATGCAGGAACCAAGCAGGGTGGAGATGACCGCCTGGTTGCCTGTCGAGTAGAACTCCCCGGGTGAGATGGTGATTTTCTCACCTTTTTGGTAGCTTTCTATTCTCATAGGCTCGCAGTCGGCTGGTAGTCGGGAGGGCACCGCTTTTTCAGAGACCTGTATATAACATAGATTCCGCGGATAAGTAAATTTACTGTTCTTGGGGGGGGCGATATTTATTTGGTGCATAACGCCTCGAAGCTCCAGGAGGGAGGCTTCACTTTGTCTGCGCGAGGTTTAATGGGGTTTTTATATGTTGCTTCTCGGGGGGGAAGCGAACTAAAATTCCCGGCAGCGCTTGGCGGCAAAGCGGCAAATCTCTGCGTCAAATCCCCCCAACGCAGCCGACTAGGCCCCCTCTTCCTTGCCGGGAGAAAATCTTCCTCGTCAGGGGAGCCGGGGCGCGCCGGGCGCATTTTTTAAAAAACTTCGGAGGTACACCAACATGAAACATCTGCACAAGATTCCCCCCTTGCTGTTGCTGGCCGCCTTGGCCGGCTGCGCAACCATGCCCGCCGGGCCGAGCGTCAACGTGCTCCCGCCGCAGGGCAAGTCTTTCGACACCTTCCGCAGCGAAGACGCGACCTGCCGACAGTGGGCGGAAGGGCAACAGGGGAGCCCGATCCAGGAGAAATACGACCAGAATCTGGCAACCGGAGCGGTTGCCGGCACTGCCATCGGCGCAGGGGTCGGTGCGGCGATCGGTTCGGCCTCGGGGCATGCCGGAGCTGGGGCGGCCATCGGCGCGGCCAGCGGCCTGCTGTTCGGCACGGCGGCGGGCTCCAACGCCGGCCAGGTCTACGGGCGCGAGGCCCAACGCAGGTACGACAACGCCTATGTGCAGTGCATGTACAGTTACGGCAACCTGGTGCCCGGGCAGCAGCGTCGGGTGGTTGCGGCGGCTCCGCCCGTTGCCGCGGTCGCGCCGCCGCGCGTCATGCCGCCCCCGCCGCCGGCAGCTCTGTCCGTGCCTGAGGACTATCCGCCGCCCGCCGAGGTCTATTTCGACGATGCTCCCGAGTTCATCTACTCGCCCTCGCTCAACATGTATGTCGCGGTCGGCGTCCCGTACGACCTGTTCTATACCGGCAACGAATATTTTTATTTTTACGGCGGACGCTGGTATCGCGGTCCCTTCTACGACGGACCCTGGGTTTTCGCCCCCAGGAGAAGCTATCCTCCTGCCTTTCTTCGGTACCGTATCGGCAACATCCGGCGCTTCCGGGAGGCGGAGTTCAGGCGCTATGAACGCGACCGGGCGCACTATGACGGACGCATCCACCGCCCCGAGTTTCGCGGCGAGCGACGGCACCGAGAGCGCTGACCGTTGCGGCGAGCGGCGCCGGCCGGCTGTTCAACTTAACTAAAGTTTTCTTCCTTTTTGCCGATAAGTTAGCCGAGTGACAATGACCATGGATGGTTCATTTTTTCGGCTCCTTTCGCTAGGCTGTAGCCCGGAAACCTGAAAGCGAATCGGCGATTCCCTTCCCCATGGGGAATGCCGGCGAGAAGTCGAAAAGGCGCGCGTTCGCCCTTGGGCGGCGCTTCAGGGATGAAAGGAGACGGCATGATTATCCAGAACTCGCAGGTCAGCTTGGCAAGCCGGCAGCTCTCGATGGTGAGCTACCAAAAAACCGAATCGCTCAAGGTCTGGGTCGGTAACAAACGCCCGGATTTCGAGGGAAAGGGCGCGGCACAGGGGGGGGCGGAACAGGGAAGGGCGGAACAGGGGGGGACGGCCGACAAAGTCCGGCTCACGGTGCAGACGGCGGCCGCAGCCGCGGCGGCTAGCGAAGCGAAAAAATCCGATGCGGCCGGGGCGGCTGAGACCGACATGGATCCCAAGTACCTGCTGCTCAAAATGCTGGTGGAAATGCTGTTGCACACCAAAATCACCCTGATCAGCCCTGGCCAGATGCAAGCAGCCGCGCCTGCGACGCCGCCGGCGGCCGGCGACGCCGCCCAGGCCGGCCCCGCTGCCGGCGCGGCGCAACCGGCCGGCTACGGGGTAGAGTACGACATGACCGAGACCCGCCAGGAGCTGCAAAGTTCCACCTTTTCGGCAGGGGGCGTGGTGCAGACGGCGGATGGACAGCAAATCAACTTCAACCTGAGCTTGAACATGGCGCGCGCATCCTCCAGCGAAGCCAGCGTGAGCCTGCGGGCCGGCGACGCCGTGATGAAAGATCCGCTGGTGATCAATTTCAACGGCAACGCCGCCCAGCTCTCCAGCGCGCGCGTGGCTTTCGACATCGATGCCGACGGGCGCAACGAGCAGGTGGCCTTGCCCGGAGGGAACAGCGCCCTGCTGGCGTTGGACAAAAACGGCGACGGCAAGATCAACAACGGCTCCGAGTTGTTCGGTGCCAAGACCGGCAACGGCTTTGCGGAGCTTGCCGGCTACGACGCCGACGGCAACGGCTGGATCGACGAGAACGACCCGGTCTACTCCAAACTGCGCGCCTGGTCGGGCGGCGCCGAAGGGGAGGGCACGCAGCGGACGCTGAAAGAGGCGGGTGTGGGGGCGATCTACCTGGGGAGCGTGCAAACGCCTTTTACCCTGCAAAACGCCAACAACGAGTTGCAGGGCGCGGTCAAGTCCAGCGGCGTCTTCCTTGGCGACAACGGTTCGGCCGGGACGGTTCAGCAGATCGACCTGGCCGTCTAGGACCCGTCGGCTCCCCGCCGGCGACCTCCGAGTAGTTCGGAAACAGACAAAAGGGTTGCCAGGAAGCTCCGTCGGGAGATCTTGGCAACCCTTTCGCGTTTTTTGTTTACAGCTCCCCGAACCCGTTGCGCTCCTCATCGGAAAACATGCGGTCCACATCCATGACTATCAGCAGTCGGTCGGCGTGGTTGAATACCCCGGTAATGAACTCCTGCCCCAGAGCGCCGGCGACCACGATCGGCGGCGGGGGCTGGATCTCGCCGCTTTGGATGCGGATAACCTCGGAAACGGCGTCCACGATGAACCCGGTCATCTCGCCGGAGACGTCCATGATCATGATGCGGGTCTGGTTGTCGTTGTCGTTTCCCGTCATCTGGAAGCGCCGCCTAAGAGATACGATCGGGATCACCTTGCCTCTCAGGTTGATGATCCCCTCGACGTGCTGCGGCGCGTTGGGCATCTTGGTAATGGTGGGCATGCGTATGATTTCGCGCACCTTCAGGACTTCGACTCCATACTCTTCCTCGGCCAGCATGAAACTGACCAGCTGGATCATCTCGCCCTGATGCGGGCGGTTATCAACTTTTTCAAGCGCCAGTGTCGACATTGTAAACTCCTTCATGCGTGGGTGTTGCGCCGGTGTCCGTGTGGGCGGCTCCAGGCTGTATCGAAAGGGAAAGGAAATCCGTGTCTTTGAGCCGCGGGATGCGCGGCTCCGTGGTTCAGATCGTGAACTGGCGAACCAGCCGCTGCAACTCTTCGGCGTGACCGCTTAGTTGCGACGCCGCCTGCGCCGATTCCTGCGCACCCTGAGAGGTCAGCTGCACCACCTGCGTGATCTGCGTCATGTTGCTGGAAATCTCGCCGGTGGTGGCCGTCTGTTCTTCGGCGGCAGTGGCGATCTGATTAACCTGCGAGGCCACGTCGTTGATCTGTTCCAGGATATCGCGCAGAGCGCCGCCCGATTTGGCCGCCTCCCCGGTGCCGATCTCAACCTGACGCACCCCCTGTTCCATTGCGGCCACCGCTCCCTTGGTTTCGTTCTGGATCGCCTTGATCATCTCGCCGATCTCGCGCGTGGCCCGGGTGGTGCGTTCGGCCAAAGCCCTCACCTCATCCGCCACCACGGCAAAGCCTCTCCCCTGCTCGCCGGCCCGGGCGGCCTCGATGGCTGCGTTCAAGGCCAGCAGGTTGGTTTGATCGGCGATGTCCTCGATGGTGCCGATAATGTCCCCGATCTGATCGGAGCGGGCCCCCAGGCTTTCCACCGTTTTTGCGGTCGCCTGCACCTTTTCCGCTATCTGCCCCATTACCACGACCGTTTTCTCGACCACCTGCGCGCCGTTTTGGGCCGCTGCCGAAGCGCGGTGCGCCCCCTCCGCGGCCAGTTGGCAGTTTTGGGCGATATCGCTGGATGTTGCCGACATCTCTTCCCCGGCGGTCGCCACGGAACCCGTTTGGGCGGCCACCTGCTCGGCCCCGGTGGCGATGCGGTCGGCGGTGGAGCGCAGTTGGCTCGCCGCGGAAGCCACCTCGGATGCGGTGCCGTTGATCTGGCCGATCATACTCTTCAAGTTCCCGGCCATGGTCTTCATCGCCGTCAAAAGCTGTCCGGTCTCGTCTTCGGAATGCACGTCTATGTACACGGTGAGATCCCCTCCGGCAAGCCTTTGGGCTACGTCAACCCCGTTTTGCAGTGCGCGGCTGATGATGCGCGCCACCGCGAGCGCGAGGAGCGTTCCCAACAGCAAAGCGGCCGCTATCACGGCGATGATCATCAGGCGCGATTGGCCGTAGGCGGCCTTTGCAGCCACGTAGGCATCCTCGGACCCTTTCTTGTTCAGTTCGGCGTCCTTGTCCAGCGCGGCGATCGTGGCATCGAAGTATTTTTGCCCCTCGCCCCGGCAAAGAGCAAGCGCCTCCTTGTCGTTCCCCTGTCGCGACATGGCCACGACCCGCTTGACGGTGTCGCGGTACGACTTCCAACCCGACCGGTACTCTTCGTAAAGCTTCTTTTCCTCGGGGGAGGAAATCAGCTTTTTATAACCGGCATCGAACTTCTCCAGGCTGGCTTCGCTGTCGGTCATGAGCTTTTCGTAGCGTGCCCAATCCTCCTCGCTTTTGGAAAGGATGTGTTGCAGTTCGAAGCGCAGGTAATCGTTGACGGAGCCGTCCAGATTGTCGACCGCGTGCACGCTGGGGAGCCAGTTGGTGGCTATCTCTTCGGTCGACCCGTTCACCTTGGCGAGTTCGAACATGGAGAAGCCGCCTAAAAATAGCATGAAGGCCATGATGACCATGACTATGGTAATGATTTTCCCGCTGATTCGTATGTTCGTGAACCACGTCATCTGAGCCTCCTGATGGTTGCATACGGCTGTTAGTTGCATTTACTTGGTATCCGAGGTCTGCAGTATAGGACAATTTGTGGACAAATAGATAGGTGGGAAAAACCGGGTGTTTCGGGGGGTATACCCTACCTTTCTGGATTCAACGATTCGCCTCCTCGGCTCCGGAAGGGGTGCCCATGAAGCTCACTGCCGCCGCCTTTGGCCGGTTTCCAAAACGAGCAGGGGTGGGCGCGGGGGGAAAAGGGGACCATGAGGCTCACAGCCTCAAGGATGAAGCTCGACTTTGTGAGGTTGAAGCTCATGATAGCGGGGATGAAGCTCCGGAAAAATGGGCAGCCGTCCGGCAAAAGGGTATCGATCGAAGGGCGCACCTTTGAAGCTCAGGAGATGCAGTTGGAAGGAGATCGGGAAGAGGAGAAACAGATCGCTGCTTGGGAAGGGGATAAAGTAGAGGGTACCATAGAGATATTTTTTTAACCAAGGCCCAGTTGGACAAGGGGCACCGTTCGCAGGCCATGGAAGGGATGGTGCAGAAGGCGTCAAAGGCGAAGGTGACGATTCAAACAAATGAGGAATATGTGCTGGGCCTTCTTGCATCCCCTCCACGTAAAAGGCGGGCTTAGCATTGCCTTTTCAACTCGCCCCCCTCCCTCCTGGCGCTCGACAGGTATCATCTGCTCCGCTATTGGATGTGGACGTTGCGTCGCAGAAGTCAGCGACATCGTACCACGTGGGAGCGAATGACCCGGATCGCAACACGCCTTCTTCCCCAGCCCCGCATCTATCATCAGCATACTCCGCACAAAGAAACCACTTATCCAGCCGGCTAGAACCAGGAAGGGGAGCCAATGCAATGACATAATGGCAAACGCTATGTATATAAGTATTTCGCCTAGATAGTTCGGATTCCTGATTCGTCCGAACAAACTTCCTGTATCAGACCCTTTTTAAGTTGCAGGGTGTAAAACTTTTGGGCATCACTGACGTAATGGAGGAATATCCCCATCGTGAAAAAGAACAACGCCAAGCCGAGCAGGTAGGGCGGCAAGGTGATATGCCTGCTTATGAGTAAATATGGTGCAATGTAATATCCTGCAAGGGGGAAAAATATGAAACACACTCCGATCCAGAAGGGTTGCTGGTCCTCGAACCTTTTGTCGGGATAGAGCGCATGCCTGAGGAGCCACAAAAGGCTATATGTTCCATGAATACTCAAGTAAACGAAGGCTTCCGTGGACCAGTTTTGATAGAGCCACATCATTCCAAAGACTACCGGAATTACAAGTGCTTTGTGGGCATTGATATAGACCGAAATCCTCATTGCATCTTCCTTTTTATTTTGCGCCCCCTGTTCCGCCCTTGTCACAAAATGCGCAGCTCGGCCCAACGGGCCGGGAGTTGACCGGGCGGCTTTTCGCCCCGGTTCAACTGCCTGGTTGGGATCATTCCCGCCTCACGTTTCAATTGTCACTTGAGTCCCTTACGCTTCTTCTCCGTTAATCCTTTGAAATTCGCAGCCGAGACTACAGGTTTTCCTGACTGCTCCTCGATATCCTTTCGTGTTCTGCCAGCCACGGCACCACCATCTTGCGCATCCTTTTTCAGCGGCCCGAACCCAAAGGAATCCCGGTCACGGTGCAATTTAGTTGTGGTAGCCTCCCCCAGCATAGTCAAGATCAGTTCGATGTCGTTCATGTGGTCCCGAAGGTTTTCACGTTTCAGGCCTTTGACATTCATATACTCTTCAACATTTAGGTCAAAGGTCCCCGCCATGATCTCATTGGTAAGGATTGCATATTCGTAACTGGTCCTTGCTCCTCGATTTTTCCACTCGCCAGTCAAGTCCTGACGGACGGCGATCCCCCGCATTCGCTTGTCTATCCATTCTTTCGAATATCCCTTCTTTTCATATAGGTCCTGCATCCGCTCCATAGAGAGTTCGGGATTCTCGATCTCGTCGATCCGTTCCTTGGCGACTTTGGCCAACCAGCGCTTTAGCGGTTCCACCTTCGGTGAAGGAATGGACTGGATGATACGGAACATCGTCTCGGTGTTGGCGCAATCGGTCGCATAAAATTTCCCGTCCGATGCTACAAATTTCAGTTGTACGATTTTTTCGTACAACTCAGCGTAGCCTT
Source organism: uncultured Geobacter sp. (assembly GCA_903925075.1). GTDB lineage: Bacteria > Desulfobacterota > Desulfuromonadia > Geobacterales > Geobacteraceae > Geomonas. The sequence goes on along the minus strand of CAIYDQ010000031.1, from coordinate 5,442 downwards.
CCTTTCCAAGCTTACGCTTGAGATCACTCCAATATCGCTTCGGAATGCTGCTGCCGGTCAGCACTTCAACGATGTCGACGACAGAAAACCACCATTCACCATCATGGAAAATCTTCCTGATATGTTTTCCCTGAAAAAAGGCTACTCTGGTACTTTCATTACCATCCATTTCGTACTCCTGACAGGTGCACCAAAGTTCATATTTTTGATACACCAACTTGTTATTAATCAGAAACCTGCCATCCCCCCGCTTTTTACGTGCCTCGAAAATATTCAGTTTCCGTGGTTGACGCAACCCAACGGCTATATTCAGCTTGTCAGATGGTGAAATGTTCCATTTGGCGTGATGGCGGGTTTCTGTTCATACCGGCTTTCCTGATCCCATCCCACACCCATCAAAGTTATGCGCTGCTACTGGATTATCGTGACCTTCGTTTCATTGTTTTTGGAGCGGGGAGGGGGGCAGCCGGTTTGAACTCCGGTTCATAGCCCACGATGAATTGACGGTCGCTGTTGGGTCCCATGCTGAGAAAATAAGCGTTGTTCTTGTCGAAGGGACAGACGGCGTGGCTGCACGGTTCGAAGCCGAATTTGCTGAAAAAGTCGGGCTTACCATGGACATAGAGTGGCCGACCCTTGATCTCGTCCTGCCGGAGGGCGAATTTGAGCAGTTCCGTCCCGAAACCCTTCCTTTGGAAGTCGGGAGTCACAGCGATGGGGCCGAGATGCAGGCCGCAGACCACTCCATCATAGGCATTGGAAAACAGGACATAGGCGATGATCCTGCCGGCATGCAGGCAGATCCATTCATGCACCGGCTTGTCATTTTCATGGAGCTTTTCCACAACTTCAGCTTCGAATCCTGTGCGAAAGGCCAGGCGGAGCAGTGCATAGACCCTGGGGCGGTTGTCGATGGTCAGTTTTTGAATCTTCATGGTAGAGGTCCTTATGATCATGTTGGACCGGGGGCGTGGCCCCTTTCGGCTTGATCCGCCTGTGCGGGATATAGAGGTTTGCAGCAAACCTCTTGGGGGACCGAATGGGACCGGTGCGCCACCCTGAGCGCGTCCAATGCCGCGGGGTGTCCGCCCCGCTGCTGAAGATGTCAATATATCAACACCCCGTCCCAAGGTTCCCCCATAAATCCACGGGGCAGACCTCGGAGCCATGCCTGAGGTGGAAATAATATTGCCTCTGTACAGTCTTTGGGCTACAATGTAGCTCAAAGGAGGAACAATTATGGTAGCGACTCACAACTCTGTTGTCCGAGCAAGGATTGACGGAAATATTAAAATTGAGGCCGAGGCAGTGCTCGCATCTATCGGCCTTACCGCCTCTGATGCTTTCCGCATGTTGATGGTGCGCATTGCGAAAGAAAAAAGGCTACCGTTCGCGCCGCTTGTTCCCAATGAAGAAACTATTGAGGCGATGAAGGCCGCGCGACGTGGCGAGCTTGTTGCGGTTGGCTCCGCAGATAACCTCCTTGAGATACTAAATGCGGGAGATTAGATATGTCGGCCGCTTCAAGCGCGACTACAAACGGGAAAAAACTGGACAGCACGGAAAAACGCTTGATGCCGCCCTGATGGATGTTGTGCGCCTGCTTGCCGCCGACGAGATACTGCCACGCAGACAGGTCCCGAAGGGTCGCTTCTGTACATTTTACCTGTTGAGCAATCGGTATCTGATCTGTAAATTGTTCAGACGCGCCCCCCAACCACCACGACCCCCGAGCCAGCCGACCCCGAGCCACCAGCACCTACTTTCGCACCAGGTCGTTATTTCCCTTGTGCCTGGGTCCCTTTCGCTCCCGTTTCTTCGACCCAGACGACTTTGTCATCCACTGCGTACAGTCGGCAATTCTGGTGAGCCTTGCCGCAAGACTGCAAGGCCATGGCGAGGGGATCACTTCCGCGGGCTGAGGCACTCCATGCGCCGTCCGGGCCGATGACAAAGGCCCGCGGCTTTGGGAATTTCAGAAACTTCTGATACCCCTCGCGCCCCTTTTCGTTCAGGTACGGCACGGCGGCCGGGTTATCGAGGGGGGCGAAGTGGCTTGCCGCAGGGATAGCCATCCGCTTGACCCAAACAACGACGTCATCGACTGCATAAGGCTGGCAGTTCTGTGATCGTTTCCTGCAGTCCTTCAGCGCCTTCCCGAGGGGGTCCAGCCCTCCGTTAAAGGAAGACACCGAGCCGCTGGGGGCGAGGATGAAGGCGCGTGGCAGGGGCTTGACCAGAAACTTACGGTAGAGCTCTCTTCCCTGGTCATTGAGATACGGAACGGCGCCGACATCATCGATCGCGGCGTACCCTGTCGGTGGGGGAACGGGAGTAGGCATGTACTCCGGGTTAACAAGCCGGTTCGGGAGCCCGATCCGGGCAATGAAAGCGTCAACCTTGGGTACCCAGATCGCGATCCCTTCCGGATAACCGAGCAGGTTGTGCGCATCCCCCATGAAGTTTCCGAAGGCTACCAGCTCGGCGTCGCCATTGACTGCTTTATAACTGTCGTACATTGCGTGCCACGTTGAGGGGGAAAAAACCTTGTCGTTGTCCCCATAAAACCAGATCGAGGGTATCTTGGTGTGCTCGCCGAAACTTCCGGCAGCCGCCGCCAGGCTCGATTCCGGAGTGGGACAGTCGGACGGCTTAACGCCGCCGGCGAAGTTGATCAGACCGACCACGCGTCGGTCCTTGAGGGTGCCCACGGCCAAGGCGTTCCATCCCCCGAAGCTCTGGCCGGCAACAATCACCTTGCTCGTGTCGATAGTAGGCAGGGAGGAGAAGAAGTCGATGACGGCGACTATATCCTTCGCATTTTCCACGCCGATCGTCTCCAGGTCGCATCCGTTGCGCTTGACTTCTCCGCCCGAACCGGCGAATCCCCGCATCATGGGGAGGGCGACCGCGTAGCCTCGTGAAAGGAAATAATACGCGGCAGTAGTCGTGCGGTAGCGTTGATTGAGCCGTGGAGTCTTGTTCCCGTCGGCGCCGTGGTTCATGATCGCAAGCGGGAAGGGGCCTGGGCCTTTCGGAGTAAACAAGGTGACCTCCAGCTTTATGCCCGTCAGAAGGCCGCAGGAGACGCTGAGCACCTGTTCATTGAGTGGGACGTCGAGGGGCATTTGAGCCTCGCTGTCCGCATTGGCAGATCCGAGCAGGCCCGTGCCGGCGAGCAAAAGCCCAGTCACCAGACCCAGCATCGCCAGCCATACTTTCTCTTTGGCACCTGCCCAATGCATCATCCCTCCGGGTATGTCCTTTTTACCCTCCAACTACAAGCATCTAACTAGAGCCTGCTTCGACCAGATCCAGTAACCCGTCTCTGGTCCTGAGGTAAAGCCTGCGCTCGGGTATCCAGTACGCTAGGATTTCTTCGCCCGCCCACTCCAGACTCACCATGAGCCGAAAAGCCCTCTCGGTCGATGAGGCCATGGGATTAACTGCCTGTGCGCATGGCAAACCTCTGACCAGCCTGAGTGGGGGCAGGAAAATTTCGTCCATTCTATACACGACTTCTAAGCAGTTTCAAAGCAAATCGCAATGCTTATTAGTCAATGTAAATGGTAATAAAATTACCGCTTTCTTAAAAAACCTCTATTGGTTAGATAGATAGCTTTGACAGCAAAATGGTAATTTTATTACCATTTTGGGTCATCGGCATGGTTTTGACTGAATTGGTTATATAAAACAGCTGGTTGTCGACTTTGTGAATGCTTGGTGTGCGATATTATTTTTCTCTTACTATTGGTGGTGTGCAGCGTCCGATGGGCATAAACGTCGGCATTTTCAACCGGGCGGGGTGGTTTGGCGGGTTTGAATTGGCCATTTTCGGCTTCGCCTCGGCGAGTTCCTTGATGGCTTGATGTACGACCTGGCTGGTCACAGTCCCCCACAGTCGCACCGGTGCCAACGGATATTTGCAATCAAAAGTGATTGCACGGAAGACTGGGAAATGATAGGGTTCCAACATGAAAGTCAAACATCGGCGGACACTTGAAGCTATCTGAAGCTAAGAAATACCAGGTCGAAGAGATTCGGGAGTGGTTTAAGGAACTGGAGATTACACCATGATGAATTCCTTGATCTACAAAGGATATACAGCAAAAATTGAGTTTGATCCCCGCGACGACATCTTTGTCGGCCGAGTTCTTGGAGTCACAGAAAGCATTACTTTCCATGGCGAGACCGTAAAGGAACTTCGTGCAGATTTCACCGCGGCAATCGAACATTATCTGGCTGACTGTAAAGCCACAGCCAGAGAGCCGCAAAAACCAGCGTCGGGACGTCTGATGCTTCGGGTTCCACCAGAAGTCCATGCTGCTGCAGTTCGAGCCGCAACAAGCTGCGGGAAGAGCCTCAACCAGTGGGCTGCCGAGGTGTTTGAACGAGAAACAATAAAGTCAAGATAGCATCGTCCCCTCACCAATCCGCGGAGACGTCTCGACTTGCTCACCTTCAGACCTTCCTCCGCTTTCCGGATTTCCCGCCGAACCTGTAGTATCTCTGATTCGTTTTGAATTCCATGGCCAGGGCCTCGGCGGCAGCCACGTATACGGCATCCGGAACGGATGGCGAGCCTACCGAGCGGTCATAGTTTCTTTTTGCCCATTCAAGATGTTCATCGTGCAGGCCGGTGAAGGAATAAGCTATGATCCCCGTCACGGGACAAAAGTAAGTGAAGGATACGGCCTCTTGCTCGCAGCAACCTCGGAGGAACTCCTTGACCGCCGAAGCGGAAGGATTGAGGTGCAAGACCAACTGCTTTCCCCAACTAAACATCAGTCTTATTTCGATAACAGGCGCGATAACCGTTTGCAAGAACCGAAACTGGAAATTCGGCTGTGGCAAGCGCGCTTTGATTTTGAAGTAATCCATGTCCGATTCGGGGCAGACGAGAAAAAGAACGGGGACCGAAAGATGTTCAATCTTCATGGCGCTGGGAATGACAGTCCTATCAGGTACTCCACCCGCCTTTTTTATCAGCGCTGAACCGGGTGCAACGCCGAGCTTCGCAATTTTTTCCTCAAGTTCTGAAAAGTCCAAAGGCATAGGAGGATTCACTTCCTTTTGAAGGATAGATAGTCAATTTGATGGGCCGCGAGGCATATAGGCTTATGGCCCCAGTTTCAATTTACGTTCTTCGTCGGTTATCGGCTTGTTTTGGCCTTGAACAGAAATAAATCCGTCAACCCTCTCGGCCACGTGGTTAGAGGAGTTGCTCGGGGTCGATCCCCATCGCCGCGGCCAGTTTGATCCGCGTCGCTTTGCGGAGCTTGCTTACGCCGCTTTCCATCTGAGAGAGGGAAGCCTGGGTGATCCCGGCTCTCTCTGCTACTTCGGTCTGAGTGAGGCCAAGGTATTCGCGCCAGGCGCGGAGGTAAGTCTCCCCTTCCTTGATTACTTTACCGACTACGACATGGGGAACGCCGTCGTCTT
>CAIYDQ010000030.1 GCA_903925075.1 uncultured Geobacter sp. | reverse complement strand
CGCAGCAGGAACTCCTCGTCGCTGATGCCGGGGGAAAACCGCTTGCGCAGCTCCGACAAAGTCGGCGGCGGCGGCTCGGCCAGGATCTCCTTGGCGCGCGGCCGCGAGAGTATCCGGTCCATCACCTCCGGGTCCACCGGGGCGGTCGGCCTGCCGAACCCTCCCAGCACGTAGCGGATCACCTGGTCGGACACGTTGCCGTAGCGCTCGCTCCCGATCACGTTGTAGAGCGCCTGCGAGCAGACCATCTGGGGAAACGGGGTCACCATGATGGGATAGCCCAGTTCGGCCCGCACCCGGCTCGCCTCGGCCATGACCTGGTCGAAGCGGTGCTCCAGGTTGATCTCGGCCAGCTGGCGCCTGGTGGTGGTCATGACCCCTCCCGCCACCTGGTGGCGCAGGAAGGAGGCGTCGTACTCCTGCGGCGCCCCGATCGGCAGCCCTTCCGCCTTGGCCAGCCGCAGGAAGTAATCGGACACCAGCGCCAGCGCGCGATCGTCGATGTCCACCTTGTGCCCAAGTTCCCTCAGGTTCGCCACCATGCGCTGCGCGTGAGGAAGCGAGGTGCCGCTCCCCAGCGGGCCGCAGGCCACGTGCAGGGCCTCCACGCCGAGATCGGCGGCGGCCGCGTAGCTCAGCGAGGACAGCCCGATGGTGCAGTGGGAATGGAGTTCCAGCGCCTTCCCCCCGAGGTTGGCGATGATGGCGGGGATCAGCGTGCGCGCCCGCTCGGGGGTCAAAAGCCCGGAGGGGTCCTTGATGTAGACCCGGTCGATGTTGGGGCAGGCGGCGACGCTCGCCGCAAGACCCGCGTAGAAGACGTCGTCGTGCACGGCGCTGATGGTGTAGGTCAAGGCGGCGATGATTTCCTCGGCGCCCGCCTTGCGCATCATGGCCGCCGAAGCGAGGATCGCCTCTATGTCCAGCATCGGCTCCAGCACCACGAAGCGCGACATGCCGTTCTCGACCAGCCGGTCGTAGACCAGTTGCAGGAAATCCGGCTGCTGGGTCTCCCAGGAGATGAAGCGCAGCCCCGTGCCGATGAATTGCAGCTTGGTGTTGGGCATGGCCGCATGCATCAACCGCAGACAGTCCCAGGGGTTCTCCTTGTTGACCCGCACCGCCACGCCCATGTTGGTGCTGGAGCTGTAGTCGAGCGCACGAAAGCCGACCCGGTCCACGACCGGCGCGATCTGCAGGATCTGCGCGGTATTGAGGCCGATGGCGCCCCACATGCTCTGGTTGCCGTCGCGCATCGATACGTCCACAAGTTGCATGTCAGCCATTGAAACCTCCTGCGGCGATCTTTTCCGCCAGAAATCGGGGGAAGTAGCCGGTGTCGAAGCCGCCGGCGGCGAACTCCCGCTGCTCCAGCAGCTCGGCGTGCATCGGCAGGTTGGTGGTGACCCCGCCAATCCGGCAGCGGCCGAGGGCCTGCCGCATGCGCGCCACGGCGTCGGCGCGGTCGGTCCCGTGCACGATCAGCTTCGCCAAAAGCGAATCGTAGTAGGGGGGGACCTGCGCCCCCTCCTGCATGTGGGTATCGACCCGGATGCCGTCGCCCGCCGGGAACACGGCCTCGGTCACGGTGCCGGGGCTCGGGCGAAAGTCCCGGCTCCAGTCCTCCGCGTTCAGCCGGCACTCGATGGCGTGGCCGGAAAGCCGGACCTCGTCCTGGGTCAGGCGCAGCCTCCTCCCCTCGGCCACCGAGATCTGCTCGGCGACCAGGTCCAGGCCGCAGATCGCTTCGGTGACCGGATGCTCGACCTGGATGCGCGCGTTCATCTCCAGGAAATAGAAGGTGTCGCGCCGGCAATCGACCAGCAGTTCCACGGTGCCAAGGCCCTTGTATTTCAGGTGCTTGGCGAAGGCGACCGCCGCTTGCTGCATCTCGCGGCGCAGGGCGTCGCGCAGATGCGGCGCCGGAGCCTCCTCCACCAGCTTCTGGTAGCGCCGCTGAATCGAGCAGTCCCGGTCCCCCAGATGGATCACGTTCTCGCCGTCGCCCAGCACCTGCACCTCGACGTGGCGGCCGGAGTCCACGTAACGCTCCATATAGACCCGGGGATCGCCGAAGGCGGCCTGCGCCTCGGCGATCGCCATTTCGATGGTCTCGGTCAGCTTTTCCGGCTCGTGCACCTGTTTCATGCCGCGCCCGCCGCCGCCGCCCACCGCCTTGATCAGGATCGGCCAGCCGATCTCTTCCGCCAAGGCGCGCGCCTCCTCCATGCTGCCGATCTCGCCGCCGGGGACCACCGGCAGGCCGGCGGCGATGGCGTGGCTTCTGGCTTTGAGCTTGTCGCCGACCGCGTCCAGTTGCGCCTCCGTGGGACCGATGAAGACGATGCCCGACTCGTCGCAGGCGCGGGCCAGCAGTTGGTTCTCGGAAAGGAATCCGTAGCCCGGATGAATGGCGTCGACCCTGGACGCTTTGGCCGCGGCGATCACCGCGGGGACGCTCAGGTAGCTCTCTGAAGACTTGGCCGGGCCGATGCAGACGGTGTGGTCGGCCAGGCGCGCCGCCAGCGAGCCGAGATCCGCTTCGGAGGCCGCCAGCACCGTTTCGATGCCCAAGCGCTGGCAGCTGTTTATTACCCGCACCGCGATCTCGCCGCGGTTGGCGATCAGTATGCGACGGATGATCATACCGCCTCCGGTTGCACGCGCATCAGCACGTCATCGTGGTCGGCGAACTCGGCGTCGGCCAGGCAGATCTCGACCACCGTGCCGCTAACGCCCGCGTACACCGAGTTCATCAGCTTCATGGTCTCGACGATGGCCACCACCGTCTCCGCCTCCACGCGGCTCCCCACCTCCACGAAAGCCGGCGACCCCGGCTTGGGCGAGCGGTAAAAGGTCCCCAGCAATGGGGTCCGCACCTCGGCAAGCCCCTCCGCCACGGCGGCGGCCGACTTGGATGCGGCGGCCGATTTGCATGCGGCCACCGCCGGGGCGGAGTTCCCCGTCGCCGGCTGCAACATATTGGGCGCGGAAAGCTCCTGCTCCGCCCGAGTCCATTCGTCCTCCGCGCTGCGGCGCAGCGACAGCTTGAAACGGTCGGTCTGGAGATTAAATTCG
>CAIYDQ010000029.1 GCA_903925075.1 uncultured Geobacter sp. | reverse complement strand
CGTGGCCAAGCTCAAAATAAACGATGTTCACGGATACGACCTTGCGGACCATCTCATAGTTAAAACCGGAATCCATGTTGTCGGTTATAAGTTTGGATGATCCGTATGCCATGCGATGAAAATAGTCGTATTGGGCTTCGACCTGAAGCTCGATCAACACCAATTCCCCCGTGCCGGTTTCAGTGAGCAGGTCGACACGATTATGTTTGTCGTCGGCACTTGATTTGTTGCTTTCGCTCTCAAGTATCCTTTCTATCCTGATCTCCTGCTTCAAAAGTTCGGACAGAAAACCTTCGAGTATTTCAAAGTTGGCCTTGTTGCGCAAAAGCTTCTTCATAGCCCAATCGAATCTTACCAACCGGTTTTTCATGCCTTAAGCTCCTGAACAGCTGATGCGCGTATCAATCCGGTCTACCGCCCGTTCGCTTCGCTCTCTAGAGGACGCCGAGAAACCTTTAAACTGTTGACTTCATCTCCGCGTTCTTCGCGCTGTCAAACTTTTGCAAGCTCCGCCAGCTGCCTTCTTAACTCCGCGTTCTCTTCGGATACACGTTCTTTTTCTTCTGCAATACGGTCCTTCTCTTCTGTGACCAACTTCGCCTTCTGTTCCAACGCGTCTATCGAACGCTGCATCTCCTTCAGATCATCCAGCATTCCATCTTCAAAGTCCATCCGTTTCTTCATTTCCGTGTCCAAAACCGCTTTCTGCAGGCGACGAATGAGATGACCATATTTCTTGGGATACGCGTCTTCTTTGATATTCAGAATATCATGATACGGTTCCACACTGCTGCTCTGATCGAATACGCTCAAAAGTATCTCAAGCTCGTTGCGGCGTTTTGGGTCAGCTTGGGTATCTGCATCGATTAATCCTCAAGCATCCACCGCCCGTTCGCTTCGCTCTCTAGAGGACGCAGAGAAAACCTTTAAACAGTTGACTTACGATTGTGGTTCATCTCCGCGTTCTTCGCGCTCTCTGCGGTGAAACGCTCTGTAGTTCAAACTTTTGCAAGCTCCGCCAACTGCCTTCTCAACTCCGCGTTCTCTTCAGATACACGTTCTTTCTCTTCAGATACACGTTCTTTCTCTTCGGCAATACGGTCTTTCTCTTCTGCAATACGGTCTTTCTCTTCTGCAATTCGGTCTTTCTCTTCTGCAATTCGGTTTTCCTCTTCTGTGACCGACTTCGCCTTCTGTTCCAATGCGTCTATCGAACGCTGCATCTCCTTCAGATCATCCAGCATTCCATCTTCAAAGTCCATCCGTTTCTTCATTTCCGTGTCCAATACCGCTTTTTGCAGCCGACGAATGAGATGACCGTATTTCTTAGGATACGCGTCTTCTTTGATATTCAGAATATGATGATACGGCTCCACACTGCTGCTCTGATCGAATACGCTCAGAAGTATCTCAAGCTCGTTGCGACGTTTTTGGGTCAGCTTGGGTATCTGGATGATGTAGCTGTCATGCGTGAGACTTTCGATAAAGCTTTCCCGCGTCTTTATCGGTTTCCCGGTGATCAGGTCCGTGTAGCTGCGCTTGACTCCGATTACGCCGGCATCGGTGTGATCCAGTTGGTGACCGAGAAAATAGATGCTGATAACCGGTATGCCGCTTTTGCGGGAAACGTTGTTGACGCTTATGATCTGGGTGTTGTCGCCGTTTGCGTACTGCTCTCCGAGGTAACGCCGAAAACGCATTATGTCCGTCGCGAATTTGGCTTTCTGTATCTCGATGATGACGTTTTTCAGCCCTCCTCTCGTCTTTATCGCCGCCGTGAAATCAATGCGGTAGACCGTCAGGATGCCGGGCTTAGCCGAGATGGTCTCTTTCTGAATTTCTGTGGTGAACTCTTGGGGGCGAAATTTCAACTCCTCGATTTCTTCGCCGATGATCGAGGAGATAAGAAGCTTCGCCACCTTGGCGTCTTCCATCATGTATTTGAACACGACGTCGTATATTGGATTGGCTATCTGCATCGGTTAATCCTCAAGCATCCACCGCCAGCACATTTACTGGCCTCCAATTGCCAACCATACACCGGTCCACCGCCCGTTCGCTCCGCTCTCTAGAGGACGCCGAGAAAACCTTTAAACTGTTGACTTACGATTGTGGTTCATCTCCGCGGTCTTCGCGCTCTCTGCGGCGAATCCCTAGGGGGGACGCTGAGGTCATAGTTGCGGCAAATTGCGCCTTGCCCCGCTCGCTTCGTCCTCCCGTTCCGCAGCGGGTCTACATTTACCCGAGCAAACTCCGCCGCAAACCCTACACCGGTCTACCGCCCGTTCGCTTCGCTCTCTAGAGGACACAGAGAAAATCTTTAAAATTGTGAAACCTGACTTACCGCTCCGGTGAATCGCTGGCGGTTTTGAACCAAACTCTTTACCCGGTCCCTCAGTAGTTCGGAGTAAATTGGTAGTTTGAAATGTGTTTCTCGGCGTCCTCTAGTGAGCGAAGCGAACGGGCGGTAGATATTTCAGAGGAATCAGTAGTGGTTTTTGAACCAACCTCTTTATCCCGTCCTTCAGTAGTTCGGAGTGAAAATTGACCAGTAATCCCTGGGTCATGCCCGAAAGCCTCAAATATGACAAAAGCTGAGCTTCATGTATGGGCAGAAGCTTTTCAATGGCCTTCAATTCAAGAATGATTTTTCCCTCGACGACTATGTCCATCCGGTAACCACAGTCGAGCTTAACCCCTCTATACACGACAGGAAGTGGTTTTTGGGTTTCAATCGTTAAACCGCAATCCCTCAGTTCATAGGAAAGGCAAACTTCGTACGCGGATTCAAGGAGTCCGGGTCCAAGTTCACGATGAACTTTAATCGCCGCCCCAATCACTTTTCCGGAAAGCTCGTCCATTGTTGGGTCTCCTCTGCGAAATATCTACCGCCCGTTCGCTTCGCTCTCTAGAGGACGCCGAGAGAACACTACTATTTCCACGGCTTTATTCGATACCCACCGATATCCGCTCGGAATTCAGCACTGCCCTGCCAAATTCTTTAAAATCACAGACATGTTCTTCTATGATTTTTCGGACTACCTCGATGTTGAGTCTACGATAGTCGTGCACTGCCACATTGCGAAAGCCCACCATGGCCTTGAGGCGCTCGCTTAGGGCATCCGTGATAATGCTTGCCCCGCTCAGCATGTCGAAGGCATCCCGCGATTCCTGCGGCACACCGAGTTTCCTTACCCGCACCAGATGCATGGCCGCATCGATGGATGCCTCACATGCCCTCTGCAGGTTAAGTATTATGGAGTCCTGACGGGTAAAATTTGTTTCCAGTTCATCCTCGTGCCCTCGGTATTCCGACTCCACACGGGCGAGACAACGCTCGATAATGGCCACCTTGTTCAGCAGCACATCATTCACCATATACGTTACCTCTTCGCAGCACGTCGTTCAGGATCTCGCGGCGTTCTTCGTTCAGTCGGGCGTAGCTGGAAAAAACCATGTCTTCAAACCGTTCAACTTCATTGGAATGCAAGCCATACAACAACTCTCCATGCGCCACTATCTGCATCCTCATAACGGTGGATGCGGTCAGCAGATCGACCAAATCGACATTACGGCCGAAAAGGGAGGCGAGTTCCTGGGCCAGGTCCCAACGATGCACGCCATCAAGCGGTACAAGCGGCAAAACCGCCAGATCAATGTCGCTATCAGGGCGTTGCGCGGCTGTGCCCCACGAACCGAAAAGAAATATGGCTTGGCAGCCGGGGATGGCCGCCAGCAGGGTCTTTACCATGGAATCTTTCAGTTCGACCGCCAGTCTGCTGTTGACATCCACAGGGTTTACCCCTTCTCGCTGCAACCAAGACACCCGCCGTTAGTGCAAAACCTCATCCGCAAACCTTACAACGGTCTACCGCCCGTTCGCTTCGCTCTCTAGAGGACACAGAGAAAAGCTTTAAAATTCTGCACCCTAAGACTGTCGATCCGATCAAATCTTTCATAGACCGGTTCCAATTTGGCTTCAACAACTTGAGCGACCATTTGCGCAATACGCTCGTAATCTTTTTCGTCCATAAGAACCTCTTTACCGCAAACCGAGCAGCGCAGTTCCTGCGGAGATAGCGATCTGGGACAAGATGGTGGTCACATCCTTGATGTTGCGCATCCAAGCCGTGTGCTCGAGACGCTGAGGAACTACAATTGCGTCTCCGGACTCGACAGGTAGCGACATGAAGCCTTGACCGAACATGCCGCCCAGAGAGGAGTACTGCTGCCTGCTGTCGACGGTGCCGTCGGCGCGGATTACGTAAATTTCATCTTCTTCGCTATCCTTGATGACGCCGCCGGCCAGACGGAGATAATCCTTCACTTCGCGGCCGTCTACCGCTATGAAGTTGCTCGGATTGGTGACCCTGCCCAACACCGTTACCGCATTGGACCTTTGAGGGACATCCAGCACGTCCCCTCCCATCACCTCCAGATCGTAGGCCGACCCGGTGAAGTTTTCCGGCCGGTCCAGCCTCAGCACCACACGACCCTCGGCCTTCGCTTGTTTGAGCGCCGCAATTTGGCTTTTGAGCCCTTCCAGGCCGGCCTTGGCTGCGGCAAGTTCGTCGGCGGATGAGGCCACGGCTGCGGCATCAGACAGCTTCCGATTGACCTTCGCTTCGGTGAAGGCCAAGAACTCGTCCATGCGCTTTTGCTGCTGCTCGCGCACTGATGACCGCATGAACTTACCACCGTGCAGGTACGCCTTCGGGGTGAACCCGCCGGCCCGTCTGATGACGGAGCTGAGGCGCTCGCCCTTGAAAACCGGGTACGTGCCGGGAAAGACGAATTCTCCCCTGAGGGAGATGTACCGCTCGGTCTCATCGGTCCATTCGGGAATTTTCCGCACCACAATCGTGTCGAAGGGTTGCAGAGCGATATTCGACTGCGGGTCTTTGCCCATCGCAGCTTCCAGACTGACGTTGATGGGATAAGAACTGACGGTGCTGCCTTGGATCTTGCGTCTGTCGATCTCGACGTCCTTCAAATAAGCGGTGAACTTCAGGTTGCCGGCATCGATCACCAGATCGCGCAGGGTCATGCCCTCCACGTACCTGAAACTGCCGGGAGCGCGCACCTCGCCGTTGATATAGACCTGGTACTCTTCCTGGGCAACCCACTTCTTGACGACAAGCTCGTCGAATTTCTCCAGCTTGACGTTGTCCTTGGGATCTCCCTTCAGGGCTTCCTCGACATTTATATAAATAGTGGAGGAGGTTATAGGCGTTTTCGTGAAATCGTAGCGCTTGATTTCGGCGTTTTTCAGGTAGGCGGTGCGCTTGGGACTGCCGGCCTCGACCAGCAGGTCGCGCACCGTCATTTTATCCACATAACGGTAGGTCCCCGGCGCGCGCACCTCGCCGCTGACGGTGACCTGGGGCTCCTCGGTCGCGAACCACTGCTTGACGACCAATTCGTCGTACTTCTGCAATTTGAGGTTGTGCTGCGGATTTCCCTTGATCGCCTCTTCCAAGTCAACGTAGACCGAGTAGGGCGTGACGTTCACCTTGGAGAAGTCGTGACGCTTCAGCTCCGCCGTCTTGAGGTAGGCGGTAATCCGCGTGTTCTGCGCCAGGACCAGCAGGTCCCGTACGGTCATGTTGTCCATCAGCCTGAAGGTTCCGGGTTTGTTGACTTCGCCGGAGATGCTGACCATCGGCATGTCTTCCAACTCCCACCGGTTGTAGATGCGGATCTCGTCGAATTCCTGCAGCTTCAAATTCTGCTTGGGGTCTCCGGCCAGCGCCGCTTTGGGGTTGAAGATGATGACTTCGGGATGGTAGTCGGGGGGCATGATCCTGACGATCTGGGCGTATTCGGTGTCGAACTCGGGGAGCAGGTTGTCCTGCTTCAAGAGGTCGGCCACCTTCATCTCGGGCGTGAGGGCGTAGTCGCCCGGCCGCAACACGTAGCCGTTGACGCGGACGTAGCCGCGCTGGGTGCGATCGATGGGGAAGATCTTCACCAGGTCCTGATCGCTGACGGAGACGCCCGCCAGCATTTCGTCGAGGGTCTTGCCGGAGTCGCGCGGATCCAGGTCGCGGTCCATGACCACAACTTTTTCATGGGCCTGCAGGCGCACGATTTGGATGCGCTGCAGGTAGGTGGTCGGGAGCAGTCCGCCGGACAGATCGAGCAGCGCCTTGAGGGACAAACTCCCTTTCATCTCGTAGATGCCGGGGCGGCGCACGGTGCCGGCGATGCCGGCCACCGCGCCGATGCTGGGCACCAGCACGGTGTCGCCGCTTTGCAGGCGGATGTCGCGGCTCTTGTCTCCGTTTAGAAAGAAGTCGTACAAGTCGACGGTGGTGACCAGTTGGCCGTTACGTTTGATCTGGATCTCCCTAAGGCTGCCGTTGCGGGTCGGTCCGCCGGCCGCGGCCAGGGCATTGATCAGGGTGGCCATCGAGCTTACGTTGTAATCGCCGGGAGAGCGGACCTCGCCGACCAGGTACACCTTGATCTGACGGAGCTTGCCGATGTTCACCGACAGCTTGAAGTCCTTGTAGAGCCGGTCGAGGTTGGTGCGGAAAATATCGTTCAATTGGCCGAAGCGGGCGCCGGCGACCTTGATGGGGCCGAACTGCGGCAACAGCACCTCGCCGCTTCGGTTCACTTCCAGGTTGTAGATCCCCTCGAAGCTCCCCCAGATGGTGAGCACGATGCTGTCGCCGGGGCCGACCACATAGTCTTCCCCCACCGGCACGTCCACTTGGGAGGTAAAGGCCTCGGGCCGGAAGAAAGAGTAGCCGAACTGGGACAGCGGGGCGGGAGCGAAGCTTTGCGGCCCGGATTTCTGGGTGCCGACCATCGCATCGCTGTAGGTCTTTTCGATGGCTGACAGCTCCGGCGCGGCTGCGCCTGCTTTTGCGGCGGCGTTTTTCTGCTGCTCGCCGTCGGCGGTTGATTTGGCTTTCTCTGCGGTCTGGGAAGGCGACTCCTCTGCGGCCGAGGGAGTCGTCTGCTTCTGGCCTGCCTGTTGATTCGACTGCTGGCCTGGCTGCTGCCCCGCCTGCTTTGCAGACGAAGAGCCGGCCGGCGCGAAGAACTGCGCTCCGGCAGGTTGCCCCGGCTGGGCAGCTTGAAAGCCGGTCGAGCGGGACGCCGCGCCGGCCTGGGAGCCGGTCGCGGTGGAACCGGACGAGGCGAAGCTGGCCGACGACATGGCAGCGGACGCGCCTGCCCCGGATGCGCCCGCTGCGGGTGCCGCCGATGCGGCTGCCTGGGCAGCGATCGAGGTGATAGTCAGCAATGTAAAGAGCGCGGATCGGAACCAGAGGCTGCTTGCAAGCTTCATTTTTTCTTTTCCTGTAGACAAGATGCATCGGTTGAAAGCGATGTCTTTTGCCGATGCCAGAGTTGGATAGGACCTATTCGGGGAATAGGGGGCTTGATTGCTTCTTGACGATCCCGAATTGGGAGCCTCAGCGACCTCAACCTTGCACTGTATTCATTTGAGTAGTCTTTGGTCAAGAACTTTTAAATTATAGCGATCCAATATTCACAACTGGATTGTCGGCAACGGCGACTCTCACGCCTTGGTCTGCATACTCTTATTCTTGTTCTATTTTTTTAGAGCACGTGCATATTTCTAGCACTTTGGTCGCACTTGAGTCAACATTTATAACATTAGCGCAAGCCAATCGTATACGGTAACTATCCGTGTTATAAGGATTCGCAGTTGCGCGGAGTTCGAGGCGGTGACGTCAGGGCAGGGAGAAAACCAAAAAAAATCAACCACAGAGGTACTCAGAGGCGCACAAAGGGGAAACAAAGACCATAATCGGGGGACTCAGACTTGAGGAAAGTCAACCCCGTTCTCACACGGAGGCACGGAGGGCACGGGGAAAGTCAAAGGCTTCAGACTTTGGGTTAAAACCAGAATCCAACCGGAGAAAAGCAGGTTGGTCACAAAAATGCACAAAAAACACAATAAAATTCCGGTTATTGCATTAATAGAACGCGCTGACCAAAATGGTTCCGTATGTATTTACTATAAGATCTTGTTTTATATGACTTTTATGCCTTTTTGTGGCAATGAACCGCCGTATTTAGGTTCAAGGCTTTCGACTGCTTTTCTGCGGTTTCTGCAACCGGTACATCACATGATGCGCTTTCCTTATCGGCTTGAATCAGATTCAGCTGAACTGCGCTCTTTTGTTTGAGGCAATTGCCTATGGCCGGCAAAGAACGGATCACCTCCTGAAGTTCAAGATCGGAGGCGAGTACCGTCAGATTGCCTTGAGCCATCCGTGCCTCTATCAGCCTCCCCATCTCGCTGGCAGCAGCGGGACGTGAACGCAAAATCCAGATATTGTCAACAAGAAGATTTGTTTTCGCGGCATATCTGTCAAAAAAATCGTCATATTTCCCGTGTGTGCGTACAGATTGCATCATCTCGTCCACGAGTTGCTCACTGCCGACCCGTACGACGCTTTGCAAACCTTGCAAGGTCTCGTCGATCATTTGGAGAAGCCTGGTTTTACCGGACCCGGAAGGACCGTAAAGGAACAAAAGGTTGGCAGGCATCTAGCTCTCCCTTCGATGATAGCTTGCTTCAATATCCATAACATATGGGTTAAAACCCCATTAGTGCCAAGTATTGAGCCAGGCAATACTTTGTTTTGAGTTTTTTAATAATTATTTCATAAAAGCAATACAATTGTCCGAATTCTTTGTGATACTCAGCTATTTTAAAGTAACTATTAAAGAACGTAACAAGATTCATTTCACTAATATCGTCTTTGATCGTCAATGGATATCCTTCATAGACTACCTTTTCCGGAATCCATCCATTATACGACACAAAATATTCACCATCGGTTTCACTGAATTTTTTCAGGACGTCAGGTGCATCGGTGATACTTATTAAGTCCAAACGATCAAGCCCTTCGAAGAACGTCGACCTGCAATCTTCGTTGTACAAAATAGACGGCATTTTATAATCTTGAAACATATCTACATACGTTTCAACCAGCTCTTTGTAAAGCAGCTTAAATTCTTGGACAAACAAATCATTATCGAGAATGAAAGTTTTTTTATCTATATGCCTGGTAAATTTGAAACCGTCCCGCAAAGTTACCTGCTCCGAACTTTTTTCATTTTCTTTGAAAATATAGTCGGCTCCATATTTTGTTTGAAATGCCTCCATAGATTTTTCGTTGTTATTGATGCAGATTTCTAGCGGCAAGCTAAGATGCCAGTATGCGCCCATGTTATGATCCTTTCCTATTAGCATGTACTTAAGTTGGCATATTCCCGAAGATTTGGGTGAGTCAAACCCGTTCTCACACGGAGGCACGGAGAACACGGGGAAAGTCAAAGGCTACGGGCTTTTGGTTAAACCAGACTCAAGGGGCTTTGTGCTTATGTTTTCTCCGTGTCCCCTGTGCCTCCGTGTGAGTAATCGGTTCTGGTTTTTTAGATGCTCGTTTAGATTTTCCTCTGAGCGCCCCCGAAATCCAGGGGCGACAACAGGAAACTGGTCACAAACCGATACTTTTCGTCTCGAACGAGTTCCATTACTCTGTCCAAATCGATGTTCATGTAGTCATGCACGATCCGGTTGCGAAGACCGATGACGGCGTTCCACGCCGAGAGATCGGCCTGGGCGACAACGCCGTGACGAGTCAGCGCGGCAAAGGCGTCGTATGCGGACACCGGCACCGGTTCCCCGGCCGCCTTCAGATATTGCTTGGCCTTGCCGATGGAATTCTCGGTCAGTACCTGCAGCGCATGCAGAACTCCATTTTGCTCAAGCCGCGACAGCAATCGCCCGGCAAGCAGCGCTTCGCGCGCTTCGTCCAAAAGAGCGGTCTGTTCTTTGGCGATATAGGCGGTCTCAGCCTGATAGAGTTCAAGCAGCATACACTTTCTCCCAGTAGAACTCCTCGATCTCGCGCCAGGTTCTGGAGAGAAAATGCGGCCAACAAAGGCTGTTTTCGCCTTTTAACGGCACGCCTTCCTCGGCCACCACCGATTTGATCGCCAACCGGGCGCTCGGGAGGTCGATCAGGTCGATCTCAGCCTCGGTCGTGCCTAAAACATGGGATATCCGCCGACGCAGAGCTTCCGTCTTCCCCAGCAGTTCAAGCAGCGGCAAGCCCGCTTTCCACTGCACGGCGATGTCCCAGTCGCTGCCGCCATGGGACTTGCCGTTGGCTTGGCTGCCGATCAGCACGGCCAACTCCAGGTCCGGCACCTCGGCCAGATCCTTTCGCAGGCATTCAAGTCTGTCTGTATTGGCAAACTCGGTCATCGAAGAAATTTCCTCGAAAGCATTCCCCGAAAAACCCACGGCTTGAGTGAGTCAAGACCTGTTCTCACACGCAGGCACGGAGGACACGGGGAAAGTCAAAGGCTACGGGCTTATGCGGGCAGCTTCAAACGACAACACTTCAACCAGATGTTGTTTTAAGGTAGGTATGTTGTTCATGACGGTTTCCCATACGGACTCCACATCAATGCCAAAGTAATCGTGAATAAGGACATCTCGAAATCCGGCGGCTTCTCGCCATTCGAAAGCGGGATATCTGTCCCTGATCCTCTTAGGAACGTGTTTTGCCGCCTCACCTATGACTTCAAAGTTCCGAATTACAGCATCCTGCACCAGACTGTTTTCAATGAAGGCATGCCGGCTCATTTTCCCTACATACTTTTCGATCTTGAGAATTGCAGTCATCATATCTTCCAGAAAGAGTAGGTGGTCCCTGCCATTACTGGACATACCTCACCTCGCCGAGGATCTTATCCCGCAAACGAGGCTTCAGAGCCTCTTTGATGACAAGATCTACCCTTCGGCCCAATAGTTCCTCCAGGTAAAGCTTCAAACGCATATAATTGAAAAAATCCTTGCAGCCATTTTCAAATGAAACCAAGATATCGATATCGCTACGTTTTTTCATATTACCCTTAATACAGGAGCCAAAAAGGCCAATGTCGGTTGTATGATAAGCAGACTTGATGAAAGCGTTATGTTTTTGCAGCTTTTCAGTCACTTCGTCGACGATCATAAAAACCTCGGGTATCCTGGTTTTAATTAATTCAAAAACTTTGCTCTCACGCGGAGGCAAAGAGGACAAGGGGAAGTCAAAGGCTACGGGCTTTTGCTTAGAAACTACAGGTAATAGCGGGAGGTGACGGTGTCCCAGGTCCCTTGGGCCTTCATGATCAGGTCGCACACCTCGCGCACGGCGCCCCACCCTCCCCGGTTCCTGGACACGAAATGGGCGAAGGGAAGCACCTCGGCGACGGCGTCGGCGGGAGCCGCGGCGAAACCGACCCGCCGCAAAAGCGGGATGTCGATGACGTCGTCGCCCATGAAGGCGGCCTGCTCGTCGCTCAATCCGGTCGCCTCCAGCATCTGACGGTAGGGGACCATCTTGTCCAGCGATTTCTGGTACACCTGGCCGATGCCCAGTTCGGTCGCTCGGTTGGCGACCACCCGCGACTCGCGCCCGGAGATGATGCCGATCTCGATGCCGGTGCGTTGCAGCATCTTGATGCCGTGGCCGTCCTTCACGTTGAAGAATTTGCTTTCTATGCCGTTGGAATCGAAGATGATGCGGCCGTCGGTCATCACGCCGTCCACGTCGAGAATCAACAACTTGATCTTTTTCAGTCTTTCTTCCACTAGCCACCTCCATTCAACTAGAGACTCAAGCAAGTCAAAACCTGTTCCTCACACGGAGGCACGGAGGACACGGAGAACGTCAAAGGCACAGGCTTTCGGGTTAAAACCGAGACTCAAGTCTCTTGTTTGGTTTTCTCCGTGTCCCCTGTGCCTCCGTGTGAGCAATCGGTTTGGTCGAGACTTTTGTTTGGTTATCTCCGCGTCGTCGCGTCTCCGCGTCTTTGCGTTAAGGCCTTGAATTATTTATGCTATCCCCGCTTTCAATAAGTCGTGCAGGTGGACGATGCCGACGGGCGCGGCGGCTTGGTCGTCGGCGAAAACGAAGAGCGAGGTGATGGAAAATTGCTCCATCTGCTGCAACGCCCGCGCGGCCAGCTCGTCGCGCCGAATGCGCTTGGGCTTGGCTTTCATCAGGGCGGACGCCGGCAGGTTGATGATGTCGAGCCCCTGGCCGAGCGCACGCCGCAGGTCGCCATCGGTGATCACGCCGATCAGCGCGCCGTCGGCCGCCGCCACGCCGGTGATGCCCAGCGCCTTCGCGGTGATGGTGAAAAGGGCCTCGCGCATCAGGGTGTCGGAACTCACCAGCGGCAGCGCCTCGCCGGTATGCATGATGTCCTCGACTTTCAAAAGGAGCCGCCTGCCCAGGGTGCCGCCGGGGTGGAACATGGCGAAATCCTCGGCTTTGAAGCCGCGGCTGACCAGCAGGGCCACGGCAATGGCGTCGCCCATGGCGAGGGTCACGGTGGTGGAGGCGGTGGGCGCCAGGCCCAGCGGACAGGCCTCTTCTTTAACCGAGATGTCCAGAAAGATGTCGCCGCTTCTGGCCAGCGTGGAGGCGGGGTTGCCGGCCATGGCGATCAGGGAGGCCCCCAATCTCTTGATGATCGGCAGGATGCGCACCACCTCGTCGGTCTCGCCGGAGTTGGAGATGGCGATCACCACGTCCCCGCGCATGATCATGCCCAGGTCGCCGTGGATCCCTTCGGCCGGATGCAGGAAAAAGGCGGGCGTCCCGGTGGAGGCCATGGTGGAGGCGATCTTCTGCCCGATCAGCCCCGATTTCCCCATCCCGGTCACCACCACGCGTCCGCTGGCGCCGAGGATCATCTCCACGGCCTGGACGAACGCCCCATTCAGCGAGGCCTCCAGGTTCAAAAGCGCCTCGGCCTCGACCCGGATCACCCTCTTCGCTTCGGTAATTATCAATGCCTACTCCAGTCTATTTTACTATTTGGTCGATCGCCTTCAGTTTCTTCAAAAGCATGGGGAGGTCGTCCAGGCGCACGGAATTGGGGCCGTCGCAAAGCGCCTGCTCCGGCTCTTCGTGTACTTCCAGAAAAATGCCGTCCACCCCTGCCGCCACGGCCGCGCGCGACAGGTACTCCACGTACTCGCGCTGACCGCCGGACGAAGTTCCGGCCCCTCCGGGAAGCTGCACGCTGTGGGTGGCGTCGAATATCACCGGGCAGCCGGTGTCGCGCATGATCGGGAAGCTGCGCATGTCCACCACCAGGTTGTTGTAGCCAAAGCTGGCGCCGCGCTCGGTCAGGATCACGTTCTCGTTCTCGCAGGCAAGGATCTTGCCCACCACGTTTTTCATGTCCCAGGGCGCCAGGAACTGCCCTTTCTTGACGTTGATCACCCGGCCGCTCTTGGCGGCGGCGATGAGCAGGTCGGTCTGCCGGCAAAGAAACGCCGGGATCTGCAGCACGTCCAGGACGTCGGCGGCAGGAGCCACCTGCTCGATGGAATGGATGTCGGAGAGCACCGGCACGCCGAGCGCCTCTTTCACCTTCAAGAGTATCCGCAGCCCTTCCTTGATGCCGGGTCCGCGGAAGGCGGTCACCGAGGTGCGATTGGCCTTGTCGTAGGAGGCCTTGAAGATCAAAGGCATGCCGATGCCGTTGCAGATGGTCATCAGCCGCTCGGCGCAGCGCAAGGTCGCGCTTTCGTTTTCTATCACGCAGGGGCCTGCGACCAGCGCCAACGGCCGCCCTCCCCCGATCCTGACACCGCCTACCGCGATTTCCCTGACCATGAATGACTCCTTAACGTTGCGCGCCCTTGCGCTCCTTGGTGGCGGCGATGAAAGCCTTGAAGAGCGGGTGCGGATTCAGGGGCTTGGACTTGAATTCCGGGTGGAACTGACAGCCGAGAAACCAGGGATGATCGG
>CAIYDQ010000028.1 GCA_903925075.1 uncultured Geobacter sp. | reverse complement strand
GGCGCTGCAGTATTTCCGGTACTAAGCCTTTTGGGCTGGGTAAGCGGCACCAAAATACTTGCCAGTTTTGGCGCACAATTCATACCCATGGCGCCCAGCACGGCAATCTGCTATCTGTTGCTGAGCCTGTCTTTGTTCATGCTGCTTCGCCCCTCGTTCGGCCGGCATCGAATCGCCGGAGCCTGCATCGCAGGTGGCTTTGTCGCCCTGTATGGAATATTGACGTTTATGGGTATCTACATCGGTTTGCCGATCGTCCCCGATAACCTGTTGTTCCCGGATATGGGGACTCTCGACGGAAGCCCCATCGGTCGTATGGCGCCCTCGACGGGCTTGTTCTTCTTTCTTTCCAGCATCTCCTTTTTGGCCACAGGCCTGGGATTGTCCCGGGGAGCGCAGGCCGGGCGCTTTCGATTCTGGGCAGGTGTATCCGGGGCCGTCGTCGTCATCGCCGGATTGATTTTCCTCACCGGTTACGCCTTCGGCTCGCCCCTGCACTATGGCGGGTCCACCATTCCGATGGCCTTGACGACCGCTTTCTCCTTTACGTTACTGGGAGGAGCTTTACTGATGACGGCATTTCTTCAGGGAGACGTGCTCGATCAGCGGCTCACGAAAATGAAGAACCTCAAGATTGGTGCGCAACTGCGCATGGGCCTGGGTGCCATTCTGCTGCTGGTGGCGTTTCTCGGTGCGGTCTCCTGGTTCCAGTCGGACAGTTTGTGGCAGGACACCAAGGACCTGTACGACCATCCGCTCACAGTCCGCAGAGCGCTCGGCGAACTCAAGGCTGACGTCCTTCACGGCTATGTCGGGATAAACAACCTGATCCTCGCCGATCAGGATCAGGAGAGGCAGGCCATCCTCCTGGATATTGACGCCTACGACGCCGCCGTCGCCCGGCAGCTCGACGTACTGTATAAAAGCTATTTGGGGCAGGCTAAGGACATCGATGAGGTCGGGATTGCCTTCGCTCAGTGGAAAACCATCCGCTCCGAGACCGTCCGCCTGCTGCAGGCAGGAAAGAGTACCGAAGCGGCAGCGCGCACAAAGTCCTCCGGAGTCGGCGGCATTCAGATGAAACAACTCATAAAGGAAATCCAGGATATCAGTGATTTTGCGTTAAAAAAGGCGATACGATCTACACGGATTCCCGGGTCAGAAAAGAGAATATGACTGATTCACTGGTGATCCTTTTAGGCTCCATTCTCCTGCTTACCATCGGCATCATTTACCTCCTGTCGCAACGAATCAGGGAACCGCTGCAGGAGCTGACCTCGGCCGCCGACCGGTTTCGCCGGGGCGAGTTGGACGCCCGTAGCCGGTATGCCTCTGCCAATGAATTCGGCGCGCTTTCGGACTCCTTCAACACCCTTGCCGACACGGTTCAGACTGAAATGCGGAGTAAAGAACGTATCGCCCGGATTGCCGACGCCATGCTGGGGAACGAGACATTAATGGCCTTCTGCGAGGCCATGTTACGGGAACTGATCGCCGGAACAGGTTCCCACATCGGGGCAGTCTATTTCCTCAACAAAG
>CAIYDQ010000027.1 GCA_903925075.1 uncultured Geobacter sp. | reverse complement strand
CTCCCATGCCAACACCAATATCTAAAACATTTGCAGAATTTATTGATTGCAAGGGGAAATACCTTTTGTAATTATAATCGATTTCGTTCATTCTATTCAAAGACTGCATATTGGAATTAAAAGAGTTAAATATATAATCAGCATAAATTTCTTCCATTGCTTGCCCTCTCTGGGAATCAACGCTAACCCTGGTTATTTATGGAATACTCGACTTTAGGGATTAAAATGCCCTTTCGAATATAAGTTCTTGCTACCGCAGATGCTGTAGACGTGATTATTTCGAATTGAGCTGCATCTGGAATATAATCTTCCATCCCGATATCCGTTCTTAATCCTAACGCCAGATAATAACGGGCAGGAAGAAGGTTTAAGTCTTGATACTCAACTACTATTTTATAAGTACCCGGCTGAAGATTTTCCATCTGCAATTTGTCGCTTGATAAATTCGACGCAATTTCAACATTGGAGTAATTATATAAGGCCAACCCTAATTCCAACTTGGGCACGTTCTTTTCCACAACTATGGAAAATTCAAAGACTGGATTTAAAGGAAAAGGAATTTGCCAAGGAATTTCTTGTTTTTCTGAGATCATCCTCGCGTTGATGAATTTAGCGCCTTCCCTCAAATTTAATTCCGGCGGCCTTTTAACTCCGGTATAATTAATTACTTCGTTTGTTTTTCCCGACATATGGCTCAAATATGCCGAAATGCAGCCTGAAATATCGGAATAATATTTACTCTTGCCATTTAAAAGATGAAGTCCGCTCGTGCAAAGATTGGCCACCGCGCCCATATTGTGGCTTACAAAAAAAACAGTCTTACCGTCTTGTCCAACTTCAGACATTTTCCCCATGCACTTTTTTTGAAACTGCGCATCCCCGACGGCCAGCACCTCGTCTACAAGCAGGATTTCAGTTTCCAGATGGGCCGCCACTGAAAACGCCAGCCGGACATACATTCCGGACGAATAACGCTTAACTGGCGTATCGAGGAACTTTTCAACCTCGGCGAATTCGACGATCTCGTCAAACTTCCTCTTGATCTCGGCCTTGCCCATGCCGAGAATCGCGCCGTTGAGAAAGATATTTTCACGGCCGGTCAACTCCGGATGAAAACCGGTTCCAACCTCCAACAGACTTGCCACCCGACCAGTAATCTCTATCTTGCCGCTGGTGGGCTCGGTTATCCGGCTGAGGATCTTCAAAAGCGTCGACTTTCCAGCTCCATTCCGACCAATGATCCCGACCCGGTCGCCTTGCTTGATCTCGAAGGAGACATCGCGGAGAGCATAGAAATCTTCTTGCGCCTCCGATAAAGGTGAATCGCGAAAAGCGAAAGGCGAAAGGATCTTCCTGCTCAAAATCTTAACTCCGTTTGCCATGACATCGCGCAGGGCTGTGTATCTCTCGTGGCTTTGATGAGAGATGACGTATTTCTTGCTCAGGTTTTCGACTTTTATGACCACATCACTCATAAATTGTCCTAAATCGTGAAATTGAAGGTTCAAACGCAAAGTGCGATCTAACAGCGACAGTTCTAAATCTACTAGCACCGCAGAAAACTGTTGCCCACTATTTCGAGGCATTCGGGCTCGGATTTGTCTCGTTCTTTTTACTTTCAACCTTTCGCTTTTATCTTCAAATCAGATCAGCAAACTTCTTTTCAGTTTTGCGAAAGTACCAAATTCCGGTCGTCAGGGACAATAGAACCAACCCATTGGAGACTGTAAAACCAGGCCAGAATATGCGCACGTCGCCCCCCAGGATCGCCCAGCGAAAACCATCTATAACTCCAACCATAGGGTTTACCGAATAGAGCATCCGCCACTTTTCCGGCACGACGCTGCTGGAGAAACCGACGGGAGAGATGTAGAGCCCGAACTGGACTATGAACGGGACGATGTAGCGGAAATCGCGATACTTGACGTTCAGCGCGGTCAGCCAAAGCCCGACGCCCATGGCTGCGGCGAAGGCCATAACGGTAAAGAGCGGCAGGGCGAGCAAGCGCCAGCCGGGGACGAACCTGTACCAGAGCATCAACGCAACCAGGATTGCTCCGGAGATGAGGAAGTCGACGAAACTGGTGATGACGGCGCTGGACGGTATGATCAGGCGCGGGAAGTAGACCTTGGAGATCAGGTTAGCGTTGCCGACCAGGCTGTTGCTTGCTTCGGAAAGCGAATTGGCAAAAAACTGCCAGGGGAGCATGGCGGCGAACACCATTATCGGATACGGTGCCGAACCCTCGGTGGGGAATTTGCCGAGTTTGCCGAACACCACCGTAAAAACCACCATGGTCAGAAACGGCCGCAGCATCGCCCAGACGACGCCAATGGCCGTTTGTTTGTAGCGAACGAGGATATCGCGCCAGGCGAGGAAATAGAATAGTTCGCGATAGCGCCACAGGTCGGCCCAGTAATGTCGCTCGGCGCGTCCTGCTTCGATTATGAGTTTATGTGGTTCTGCCATGACGCCTCAATATGGTGCGGTGAAAGGCGGAAGATGGACAACAGCCTTCAGTTTTTGTTGATTGCGGATTGGCTTAGCGGCGACCGTATAATCCGTTTTAGATCCTCAACTGCCTTATCAGTCACCGCTTGCTGTCCCTTTTTATTCAAGTGGACCGAATCATAAAACAATTCGTACCGATGGGAAAAAGTCGGATTATAGTCGAGGAACGTTATACCCTTGTCGCTCGCGGCGTAGTTTCTAAATATCTCCATCATCCGCTCATGCCTGACCTTCTCCTCATTATTGACAAGATCCACAGTCGGAATGCAAAAAAGGGCAAGCAGCGCATTATTTGCGCGGATATAGCGGACGGTTTCCGCAAAGGCGTTGACCATCTCCTGGTCGATAGCGATCGGCGCTCTTCGTCCGTTACCTATATCGTTTCGCAGCGCTGTAATATCAACTTGACCGGTTTTGAAATTTTCGTAACGGCGCAGGGTTCCGCGCAGTGCCAGATTGAGGGTTACACTGTTGAAACGCAGCAGCGTGAGCAATCGGCGCGAGTTGCATTCCTCCCACGATCCGGCGCTTTCCTTGATGTGGCGGGCGATGTCGGGGTTATCGAGGTACGGGAAAAACAGGCGGTAAGAGTTCGAACTGAGTCCCGCGCCCGTGAAGGTGTGGTCGTCGACGTCATATACAACCAGCCGAACCGGTCCAGGCCTGCTGCCGATATAATGCTTGACCATCGCCAGACGGTCGAGAGTATTGGCTCCGTTCACCGCGTACTTGGCAACCGGCATTTCCAACCCCTGCTCCAGCCTTTGGCCGTCTATACCCAGCATGGTATGGGAATGTCCGATGCAGAGCACGCCGGCCTGCTTGTCCAACCCGTAATACCTGTCCAGCCCCCTTTGCAATAAAGCCGCGAGCCCTCTGTCCAAGATGCAGATAAGACCGACAAAGAGAGCAAGTCTGAAGAGGAATTTTTTCATTGACCGTTCGACCGCCACCATTAAAACTGGAAATAAATAAACGCCCTGCCGCTATCAACCGAGAACAGCGAAAGGGAAAGGGCCAGCATGCTGTACACCGACCAGCGTACGATGACAGGCAAACAAAAGGGAATATCCGTTCGCTTACATGCCGTTGTAAACGACTTGACTGCTAAGATGACGGTTAACAACGCCAGTGCCAAAATGAGTTCGGTTGCACCTTGAGCAAACAGCATGGAGCGTATCCGTCCAACTCCGTCAAACAGGTGTCGTACGACAAACATCGCATCAGCCATGGAATTTGCCCTGAAGAATATCCAGGTGAAACAGATCAGGTTGAAGGTGACCGCAATCTGCCAGATCTTTTGCAGTCTGGTCTTTTCCGGTCCAATTCCCAACAAGTTGTGGAACTTTTTCTGCCACGGTTTGTAGTAGACCGATGCAGCAAGGTAGGCCCCATGCAGCCCCCCCCAGACAACGAACCCCAAACTGGCCCCATGCCAGATACCGGAAACAAGAAACGTCACCAGCAGTGCAGCCGCCGTCCCTGCCGTCCCCAAATCGCGCCACGACATCTGCAGCGGTTTGAAGATGTAGTCCAGTATCCAGCGCGAAAAGGATATGTGCCAGCGCCGCCAGAAATCCGCCACCGATGTGGCCAGATAAGGGGAGTTGAAGTTCTGAGTCAGATTGATATTGAACAGCCGCGCACTCCCCAAAGCCATGTCGGTGTAGCCGGAGAAGTCGAAATAGATCTGGAAGGCGTAAAAATATGTTGCCAGTATCAGCGGTAAGCCGTTGTAGGAGTGTACATCGCCATAGACAGTGTTGACAAAGAGCGCCAACCGGTCGGCTATCACCACTTTTTTGAACAGTCCCCATGCGAAGAGCAGCATCCCCGAGCGAGCCATGCCGTAATCGAAGACGTAAGGCTGTTTCAACTGCGGCAGCAGTTCGCCTGACCGCTCAATGGGTCCTTGAAGCAGCTTAGGAAAGAAGGCCAAGGACAGGAACAGATAACCGAAGTGCGATTCGGGTTCAATGATCTCCAGATAAATATCCGACAGATAGGAGATGGCCTGGAAGACGTAGTAGGAGATGCCAATAGTTACTGGCAGTGAAAAGTTAATTGTGAAGAATGAAAAACGCAAAGCTGAAAAAACTACCGGCAGGTACTTGAGCGAGACGAGTATCAGCAAGTTGGCGGCGACACCCATCCAAAGCAGGCGCTTTCTTCCGGCTTCGTCGAGGTTTCTGCCAAGTCGCATGCCGACCGTATAGGTGACAAAGGCCACCAGACCCAGGATCACCGGCAGGTAAGGCGCCTTGAGCGACGCGTAAAAACTGAGACTCGCCGCCAACAGCAGCAGCCAGCGCAAACGGTCCGCCGTCCACTGGAACAGTATCCAGATCAACGCTAGGAAGAGAAAGTATGTAAGCGAGTTAAAGGCCATAAAGTCCTTTTGCTGATTTAATCCCCTTCAACGGATCTCCGGCATTCATTGCGATGTCATGTCGATTTTTATCGTCAAGTTCGCCTTTTTCGTCGACTACTCTCCCATATTGGTTATTTTTGGCCCCAAGTAGTAGTAGCCGACCAAAATGCAAAACAACGCTACCGTCAGATATACTGCCAGCATGGTCAGTCGTTTGGCGTTTAGTTTGCGCGGAGTAGCGCGGGTCAACCATCGCGAAACGTCGAAATGGCGATCGCGTCGGCCGGATCGATGACGCCGTCGATGGCGTGAAACGGATGTCAATTCCTTCGTCATGGAGGCCTCAGTGGCTTGGTATCGTGTCGATCTTGATTCGCTTGGCGTGCCTGGGTCTTTCTCGACGGTTAACTGGTTTCGTATTGATATGCACATCCGGTCAAACGCTGCATAGTTTCTTTCTCGGTCAGTCTCTCAACTTCACGCAGACCGTCGGAGAGTGTCACGGCAAGCCGAGCCGAGGAGTGGGCGTCGCTCCCCAGGTGGGTGTAGATGCCGGCCCGCAGCAGGTGGCGGGCGTTATGCCGCACCTGCTCTCCGTACCCCCCGGCAAAACTGCCCAGGTTGCCCTGGAAGCAGCACCCCAGGTTCCGAAGGTAGGAGAGAAGCGAGTTATCTTGCGATTCCGAATCGTTGACTTTAAATTTGGAATTAAACAGCGAGCCCCAAAAACCTTTTCGGTCCGCATTGTCGGCCTTCGGCGCGAGCAGGGAAGATCGCTCGGGGTGCGCGATCATCGGTGTAAACCGGCGGCGCACCAGTTGAAAGAGAGTGTCGCGCACCCGGTCCGCGTCGCAGCGGGCGGGGAGTTCCACCAGCAGCAGGCCGCCGGGGAGCAGCAACGGGTCATCCAGTTCCGACAACAGGAATTCGTCCAGATAATATTCGCGGCCGGACAGCAGATGTAGGTCAATGCCGGCCAGATTCAGTTCGGCCTGCAAATCAGCTACGGCCTGACGCACGTGTGCAGCAGGCAAATGCCAGGCGCCGCGGATGTGGTGTGTGGTGCAACAAACGGCGCGGTAGCCGGCTGCAGCCAGTACGCGGGCCATCTCCAGGGCATCGTCCATGCTTTTGGCACCGTCATCCAGCCCGGGCAGAATGTGTGAGTGAAAATCGATCATCGTGGTCCTTTACTTTCTGAACCGTTCCAGCAGCCGCCCCATGAAAGTGCTGAGTCGGGCTTTTTTCATTTCAGCTTCATGTTCGTCTCCGTAACCATAACCATAACCATAGCCGTATCCGTAACCATAGCCGTAACCGTATCCATAACCATATCCGTAACCGTATCCGTAGCCATAAGCGGCCGCGCGATTGTTCTTATCGTTGATGAGAATGCCCGCGATAGGGGCATCGACGGTGGCCAGCATGTCGCGCATGCGTTGGGCCACTTTGGCGGGCACGCGTCCGGATTCCATCAGCACCACTATGCTGTCGCAACGGGGGGCCAGGATGGGGGTGTCGCTGACTGCCATCACGGGCGGAGCATCCAGAACAATGGCGTCGTACTGCGTGCACAACTCTTCCAGTAGCGCCGCCATCTGTTCCGAACCGAGCAATTCTGCCGGATTGGGCGGGGTATGGCCGGCGCTGATGGCATCCAGACCGCCCATGACGGCGCGATTGAGGACCTCCTCAAGGGTGCTGTCGCCGGCCAGGTATTCGGTCAGGCCGGGGGTTTTGGAAAAGCCGAAGATCTGGTGCAGGGTGGGGGCGCGCAGATCGCAGCCGATCAGCAGCACTTTGGCTCCGGTTTGTGCCATGATGACCGCCAGGTTTGCCGATGCGGTGGTTTTCCCCTCGCCGGGAAATGTGCTGGTGACCATAAAAATCTTTTTACGACGACTGGCCGTGGCGTAGTGCAGGCTGGTGCGTATGCCGCGGAACGATTCGGCCGCCGGAGATTTCGGTTTTAGATGACTTATCAGGTTGGCATCCGAGCGTTTGGCATCGGCATCCAGTGCGATATGGGGGATTACTCCCAGCACCGACCATCCCAGCAGCCGTTTTGCTTCGTCCCCATCCTTGATGGTGTCGTCCATGTAATCGTAGAAAAATGCCAGTCCGACGCCTGCCATCAGACTCACCAGCAGGCCGAGCAGCACGTTTTTCTGCTTGTTTGGCTTAAGCGGCCTGCTGGGGGTGACTGCAGGATCGACTACCACGATATTGCTGATGGTGGCGGCCTTGGTGATGCGGGACTCCTCATGTTTTTGCAGCAGGAAGGTGTAGATGTCGGCATTGACTTTAGTGAGACGAAGCAGTTTGGCCAGTTCGCGCTCCGCCTCGGGAAGCTTGCGAAACTCCGCTTCGTAGCGCTTCAAATTCAGTTGCAGGAGGGATTCATGGCGCGTGAGATTCTTCAGGCCGGTCTCGTACGTGCCGAGCAGTTTAGTCTGCAACTCGTCGATCTGAACCTGAAGCAGCTTGACCTGAGGATGCCCTTCGGAAAGCTCGGAGAGGGCGGTCCGGCGTTGCATGTCCAGCTCGGACAGTCTGGCTCCGATTGCCCCAATGCCTCCTTCGTCCTTGCTGCCGGTGGTAGGTGGAATGTAGACCGTCTTCTTGCGGATGGCGTCGCGCAATCCGGCGCAACCGTACTCGAGCTGTTTTTTTTGCAGTGAAACGGCAGCAAGTTCCTTGTCCAGTTCGGCCAGCGTCTTGAGCATTTCCGTGGCGTCGGCGTCAAGTTTGACCGAGCCGCTGGCGGCCTTGTAATTCTGCAGGTTTTTCTCGGCGGTATCCAGGTCGTTCTTGGTCGTGCGCAGCTGTTCTTCTATGAACTCCAGTGTCTTGCTGGCTTCCTGCGCCTTGAAGGTCGCATTACGCTCCTGATAGACCTGCGCCAGGGCATTGACCACATCCCGGGCATGGCCGGGATCGGTGTGTTGGAAGGAGAGGCGGAGTATGCCGGTTTTGTTTCCCACCTCCACCGCCTTGAGGGATTTGGTGATTATGTTTGCCGCGTCGGCCAACGCTTCGGGCGTCAGGGGCGTCAAGGCCTTGGCAGCGCCGCTATCCGCTTTCTGCAAGCGAGTGAAGACTTGTTCGGAAACGCTGCGCGACTTGATGAGCTCGATCTCGGTGTCCGTCGGGTTCTGGGCGTTGCCTCCCAGTTCGCTAAGCAGATCGCCCTTGCCGCTCTTGGGTGCTTGCACGTGCAGGATGGTCACCGCTTCGTAAGTCGGTTTAACGGTGAAGGTATAAAGCAGCACGCCAAGGAAGATCGTCAGGAAGGCCACGAGGAAAACCTTCCTGCGGCGCAGGATGATCGCGAGATAATCGGTTATGTGTACCTCGTTCCGCTGAAGAGCTTGGGGTGCGGCTGAATTCATGGCGTTCCTTGACATATCAGTTGGTCAGCAAAAATTTGAGGGTGACGTACGGTTGCAGCAGCGTGCTGACGGCCGTCAGCGACGGCAGTATTTCGGAGACGGCGTCGTTCCAGCCGCCCAGCGGGGTGCGCGGCAGATAGATGACGTCGCCGTTGGCCAGCATGAAAGGGGCGGCTTCGCCTTTCATGATGCGGTCGAAATCCACCACCAGCAGCTCTCCCCTGGTGGGAGAAAGCGACCGGATGATGCGCACGTGCGAGAAATCGTAGCCGACGGTGAGCGGCGTGCTGGCGGCGATGGCCTGCGCCAGCGTCAACTGTCCGTTGACCATGCTCACCTGCCCCACCTTGCTGACGGCGCCGAAGACGAAGACCTGCTCGATCCCCTTGTCCGGCAGGTAGAGGGCGTCGCCCGGGTGCAGCCAGATGTTCTGGCGCTGGTCGCCGTTGGCCAAGAGCTCGTAGATGTCCACCGGTTGCACCTTGCCGCCCCTGCTCAGGCGTGCGCTGCGCAAGGCTGCGCCGTTGTCGATGCCGTCAGCCAGGGCGATCCCCTGCAGCAGCGTCAAGGGGCGATCCATATAGATGACGCCCGGTTTTTTGAAGTTGCCGAAAAGGTAAAGCGGCCTGCTGCGGTACTCCAGGACCTCCACCGAGACCCACGGTTCCTTGACCAGCGCGCGATAGGCGGCGCGCAGCCGCTCCTCGGCCTGAGCGGCGGACAGGCCCGCCACCGAGACGTTGCCGATCAGCGGCAGGCGCAGGTTGCCGTTCTCGTCCACGCGGCTCCCCGCCGGACGCGCGGCGGCCTGGCCGCCGGTTTGGGGCGCAGCCGCGCCGCTGCCGCTCAATTCGGGACGCCCGTAGACGGTCACCGACAACAGGTCTCCCGGGCCTATCTGGTAGGCGGCCGGCGGCGCCGGCTCCGGGGCGAGAGAGGGCACGGTGTCGAGGCGTCGTTCCACGACGGCGGAAGCGGGCATCGGCAGGCCGGTCTTCAGCACGGTGCCTGCCGCCAAGTCGCGATAGGCCGGGGCGCATGCCGTCAGGGACGCCGCCGCCAACAGCAGCGTGAGGGCCGATAACCGCGGGGAACGGACGATGCGCATGCTGCTAGCGGTCGCGAAGTGTGGCAATGGAGCGTCTCCCTGGCTGTGCATAAAAGTCCGGTTTGCTAATTAGGACGGCCAATACTTGACTCTCATTGATTAAAGCAGGTACATTTATACTTTCTATTTTTTTAAATGTCAAATGCAAAGTAACGACGGTTTTTACACCGGGTCGAGGGGAGGAGGGATAGCTGCCGCGAGCTTTTCACCCTCTCCAGAGCCCTCCCCCATCAAGGGTCCTGATGCTAACATAAAGGAATAATTGCATAAAAGAGGGAAGGGGATCCCTCGATCAATAGTTTGACTTATCGGCGGCGGGGTCGAGGGACGGGCTCGTCGCTCAGGGCGCTTTTCTTGGCGGCGCAGTTGCCAACCGCCGGGGCGCCGCTAAAATAGAGCGTCCCCAAAGGAGGGCCCGCGGGTGGA
Source organism: uncultured Geobacter sp. (assembly GCA_903925075.1). Taxonomy (GTDB): domain Bacteria; phylum Desulfobacterota; class Desulfuromonadia; order Geobacterales; family Geobacteraceae; genus Geomonas. Next base: position 34,874 of record CAIYDQ010000027.1, on the reverse strand, counting down.
ACACGCATATTTCAAACAGACGCAGCTCGGCCCATTGCTGGAGACCTTGCGCCTCTTCGGCGAGTTGCACGGCCCGGTCCTGTCGGAGGCGGGCGTGGCGTCCTTCGCGGCGCTTGACGATCTTGGCGCCCTGCGCCTGGACTACGGCAAGACCCGGATCCCCCCGAAAAAATATCTGTTTCCTTTCAGGGAAGAACTCCTGCAGTATCGCGACGGGATCTATCGGCAAAGCCCGCTCGACCCGCCGAACATCGTGCTTTTTGGCGTTCACCCCTGCGACTTGGCCGCTATCGCCTACCTGGACCGGGTCTTCCTGGCGGAACGGCCGGAGCCCGCCTATGCGCTGAGGCGGGAACGTCTCACCCTGGTCGGCGTCTCCTGCGAACCAGACGACTTCTGTTTCTGTTCGCAACCGCAGGAAGGCGGGGCCTGCGACCTGTTCCTCGCTCCCCGTAAGGACGGCTTCCAGCTCGCCTTTGCCGGCGCCAAGGGAGCGGCCCTCGCCGAGGCCGCCCGCGGGCTGCTCTCAGAGGCCCGGCCGGAAGGGGAAATGAGCGCCCCGTTTCGCGCCATCCCGGCCCAAGACCCGCAGCTCCGCTTCTCCGACCATCCGCTCTGGCAGAAGTTCGCCCTTACCTGCGTCTCCTGCGGGGCCTGTTCGGTCTGCTGCCCGACCTGTTACTGTTTCGACCTGCGCGAGTACCCGAGCCTGGACGGGGGAGGGACCCGGCTCAGGGAGTGGGACAACTGCCTGTTCGCGACCCACGGCGAGGTGGCCGGCGCCAACTTCAGGGCCAGCCGGCTCGACCGGTTGCGCTACCGTTTCCTGCACAAGTACTGCGGCTTCTCGCCGCTTGAGGGGATGAGTTCCTGCGTCGGTTGCGGCCGCTGCAAGGAGGTCTGCCCGGTCGACATCGACCTGCGCGAACTGTGCGGCGGCCCTGATGCGGCGGCGGCCGTCCCGCCTGCGCCCCTGCGGCCCGCCTCATGAACCGGACGACCTTCGACCCGCATACCCCGTTTGCCGCCACCCTCCTCGACCGGCGCTCCCTCTCCGAAGATACCGCGCTCTTTAGCGTCCTCGCCGAGCCGGCGGCCGTCGAGCCGCTGGCGCGCTTCCTGCCGGGCCAGTTCCTGCAGCTCTCCGTCCCCGGGGCAGGCGAAATCCCCATCTCCCCCGCCGACCTGCCGAGCGCGGACGGCACCCTGCAGCTGTGCGTGCGCCGCGTGGGGCATGTCACCGAGCATCTGCACCGCGCCGAAATCGGCTGCAAGCTCGGCGTGCGCGGCCCTTTCGGCGTCGGCTTCCCGGTGGAGGAGATGACGGGGCGCCCGGTCCTGCTGCTGGCGGGGGGACTGGGCATCGCGCCGCTGCGCTCGCTGATCTGCTACCTGCTGCGGCAACCGGAGCGCTTTGGCGAGATCACCCTCATGTACGGGGCCAAGCAGCCGCAACTGATGCTCTTCCGGGAGGAGTTGTCGGTCCTGGCCGCTCAGGGCCGGCTCAGGCTGTACCTGACGGTCGACTTCGCGCCGCAGCAGCCGACCGGCGACTTTTCCTGCGCCGTGGGACTGCTTCCCGAGCTTTTGCAAGGCTTCGTCTTCGACGCCCAGCGCAGCTACGTGGCGGTCTGCGGTCCTCCTCCGCTGTACCGCTGCCTGATGGACGAATTGCTGGGCGCGGGGGTGGCGGCGGAGCGGATTCTGCTGAGCCTTGAGCGCCGCATGCGCTGCGGCATCGGCCGCTGCTGCCACTGCGCCTTGGGACAAAAGCTTTGCTGTATCGACGGACCGGTGTTTCGCCTGAGCGAATTGCAGCGGATACCGGAGGCGCTGTGAACAAGCCGAGGCTCGCCATCGCCGGCCTGACCGCCTGCTCGGGTTGCCAATTGACCCTTTTGAACTGCGAAGAGGAACTCCCGGAGATCTTCGCCCGTTTCCACCTGGACTACTTCCCGATGGCCGAGAGCTTCCACGATCCGCAGGCCACCTTCGACGCTGCCATCGTCGAAGGCGCGCTCTCCACCCCCGCCGACCTGGCTACCCTCTTCAGGCTGAGAAACGCCAGCCGCCTGCTGATCGCCTTCGGCACCTGCGCCCTGTTCGGGGGAGTGGCGGCCATGAACAACAAAAGTTCGGCGCGGCTGACGCTGCTGAACGGGGTGTACGGGGAGGCCAGCGCCGGGGTGGAAAGCTTCCCCCCCTCCCCTTTCAGGAATTTCGTCAGCGTCGATTTCGCCATTACCGGCTGTCCCCCCGAAAAGAGCGACCTGTTGGCGCTGCTCGGGGCGCTCCTGGCCGGCACCCTGCCGCCGACCCCGTGCTATCCGGTCTGTACCGAGTGCCGCAGCCGCGAGAACCTCTGCCTGCTTTTGGAGAAAAACGAACTCTGCCTGGGGCCCGTCATCCAGGGAGGGTGCAACGCCCGCTGCCCCGCCAGCGGCATCGTCTGCGAGGGATGCCGCGGCCCGGTGCGGGAGGCGAACGTCGCCCAGCAGTTGGCGCTCCTGCTGGAGCGGGGCTTTGACGCCAAAGAAATCGAACGCAGGATGAGCCGCTTTACCCCGGAGTGGGATTATGGGCAGCGTCGTTGAAATAAACCCGCTGACGCGGGTGGAAGGGCACGGCAGCGTGAAGCTCTACCTGGACGGATCGCGGGTGGAGCGGGTCGAGCTCTGCCTGACCGATTCGCCCCGACTGTTCGAGTCGCTGCTGGTCGGCAGAAGCTTCCGCGAGCTGCCGGAAGTGATCTGCCGCATCTGTTCGCTTTGCTCCACCATCCACAAGCTCACCGCCCTGCTGGCCGTGGAGAAGGCCTTCGGCGTCGAGGTCTCACCGGTGACCAGGCTCACCCGGGAACTGATCGCCCACGGCGGTCTGATGCAAAGCCACGCCCTGCACCTGTACTGCCTGATGCTGCCGGACCTGCTGGAGCTTAAGGGGGTGAGCGATCTGGCGACGGCGGCCCCCGAGCGGCTGAAAGCCGGGCTTGCCATCAAGAGGGTGGGAAATCTGATCCAGGAGACAGTGGGGGGAAGGCTGATCCATCCGGTCAACATCACCTTGGGAGGGCTCGGCCGGCGTATCGGCAAAAAGGAGCTGTTGCGCCTGAGAGACGAACTGCAGGCGATCCTTCCCGCCTGCCGCGATGCCGTCAAGCTCTTCCGCACCCCTTTTCCTTTTCCGCCGCTCCCCTCCCCCAACTGCCTGGCACTCGCCACCACCGCCCCTCCCCTGTCCGGCGATCTCTTCAGGATGAGCGGCGGCGGCTCGTTTTTAGTGGAGCAGTACCGCGAACACGTGATTGAAAGTATCCTACCCTGGTCGCGGGCCAAATATGCGCGGGTCCAGGGAGAGGAGCCCACGGTCGGGGCGCTGGCACGGCTGATGATTGCGAGGGAGCAGGGGGCGAAGGGCGGGATGATCGAGACGGTCGAGGAGGAGTTGCCTCAGGGGGATATCCGGGGCAATAATCTGGCGCAGTCGCGGGAACTCGTCCAGGCGGCGGAGCGGTGCGTGGCGCTGATCGACGATTTGCTCGGCATGGAGAGGGAGAGCCTCGGCAACGTGGAGGTGGCGCCGAAGAGCGGCAGGGGGAGCGCGGCCTGCGAAGCGCCGCGCGGCTCCTTGATCCACAGCTACGGTTTCGACCGGGCGGGCTTTTGCACCGAGGCGGACGTCGTCACCCCGACCTCTCTCAACCAGGGAGCGCTGTCGCGGGACCTGCTGGCGTTGGCGCGAGGCATGGAGGGGGCCGGCAGCCAGGAAATGATCGGGGCGCTGGAGCGCCTGATCCGCTGCTACGACCCCTGCATTTCCTGCTCGGTGCATGTGATCAAATTCTAAATATTTATGTTGACAGCAAAACCAGGTTTGCTAATATTGGCGACAGCTAACGCACGCGAGTGCGCGCCGCTCCGGAATACCCGTAGCGCATCGTTTGAGTCCTGACTACCTTTTGATCAAGTCTCCTGGTTGCAGCCGTGGTGAGCAGGCCCTCACTCTTCATAGAGGGAAGCCTAAAGCGGTTCATCGGGGTATGTTGCGACAGAGGTCAGCACCTCTTACCAAAAACGCGCGGTATTCAACGAGCGAAAAAGGTCCATGATCACCGATCATGGACCTTTTTTTGTCCCGTCCATAACGTCCATAACGTCCATAACGTCCACCCTGTCCACCCCGTCCACCCCACCCCATACCAGTGTCCAACCTGCCGCTGTCATCAAGATCCTTCCACAAACTCTGTGGAAAACTCTGTGGGAAAAAGGCCTGATCCGCTGGTCGGGGTGGCGTGCTTTCGGCTAATGATAGCTTTTTGCCTAAAAATTAAGCATCGACTTACGGCTGCAATCCCGCCTCCAGATTGGGATAGAGCAGCGTGATGCCTAGCTGGTCGAGCATCTTGCGGTTGTCGACCAGCCGCGACTCGGAGAAGTAGGAGATCATCAGCGGAGTCATGACCATGCGCGCCTGCTCCATGGTGACCTGCGCCGGCCTGGGGAGGCCCAACCGGTCCGCGGCGGCGTTGAAATAGGCGGTCATGGTGCCGGGCGAGCCGTCGCTGACGTTGAACAGCTCGCCGTCCCCGCCCCGCTCCAGCGCGGCCAGACAGATGCGGGAAAGGTCGTCGGCGTGGACCCTGTTGGTGGGAAGGCATTCCTCTTCCCGCAGCACCGGCTGGCCGCTTTGCAGTTGGCTTACCGGCAGACGGTCGGCGGCGTAGATGGCGGTCACCCTCAGCACCACCACCGGCACGGCGCGCGCCCGGCCCCACTCCTGGAACAGGCGCTCTCCGTGCAGGCGACGTTTTCCCCTGCTGGTTTGCGGGTTCGGCGGGGTCTCCTCGCTGACCACGGCGCCGTCGCAGTCCCCGTACACGCCGCTCGTGCTGATATAGACCACCTTCGCCGGCTCCTCGCCGACGTCAATGGCGGAGAGAAAAGTCCGCACCCGGCTCTCCTCGTGCCCCCCTCCGGGCGGCGGAGCCAGATATATCACCCCGGCTCCCCTGGTCGGCAGCCCCTGCAAACTGGCGGCGTCGTCGAGATTGCCGCTGAAATGGCGCGTCCCCGGCAGGCCCGCCTCGCCCCTGTTGAAGGTACAGACCTGCGCTCCCTGCTCCAGCGCCAAACGCGCGATGCGTCGCCCGACGGCGCCGCAACCGACGATAAACAGATGTTCCATGTGCACTCCTTGGCAGGACGATTTCCGACAATCGATTCCCCTGCGTCAAAACATCTACCAGAATCCGCCCGGCGCTGCCAGCAAAAACTCTTGCGCCGCGAAATAGCAAATGTTTTCCGATATGCTACAGTTTAGCTTTTCGGGGGTGGCAAACAGATGAGAAACGCCGCAGGCAAATACGTCCTCACCCTGCTGATAGCCGGCTTGACCACCGGAGCGCTCGAGCCCAAACCGCTGCCGGCCCCGCTGGATCAGGAAGAATACCTGGACGCCGACGATTGGTTCCAGGCGGGGCTTGCCATGAGCAGCGAAGCGAGGTATTCTGACGCGGCGGACGCCTTTGCCAAGAGCCTCTCCATAGAACCGGGAAACCCTCTCTCCTGGCTGAACCTGGGCACGGCGCAGGCGCTGATCGGCGATTATCCGCGGGCCATCGATTCGCTGAAAAAGGCGGTCGGCCTGAATCCGCAGCTGGCGCTCGGCTTTTCCAATCTTGCCGAGGTCTACTTCAGGGTCGAGCGCTTCCAGGAGGCGGCCGCAGCCTTCAGCACGCTGCTCGATCTTTGGCCGGACAACGCCAACGCGGTCTACAAGCTTGGGCTGGCCCACCTGTTTCTGAAGGACACGGGCAAGGCACAGGCGGAGTACTTGTCACTGAAGATAATCGATCCGGACCTGGCAGAGAAACTGCTGGAATCCATCAACCAGAGCGCCGTCCATTGACCGGGAGCACCAGGATGCGCTTCTCGCCGCTACTCACCGACTTCTACGAGTTGACCATGTTGGCAGGTTACTTCGAGCTGGGAATGCACCAGCAGCCTGCCGTCTTCGACCTCTTTTCCCGCCAAACCCCCTTCAAGGGCGGCTATGCCGTCTTTGCCGGCTTGGAGACCGCTCTTGGCTATCTGCAAGAGCTCGCCTTCGACGACGAGGAACTGAGCTATCTGGAAGGGCTCAAGATCTTCCGCCCGCATTTCCTCTCCTACCTGGAGGGGTTCCGCTTCCGGGGAAGCGTCAGCGCCGCGGCCGAAGGCTGCGCGGTCTTCCCTCGCGAGCCGCTTTTGAGCGTCGAGGGGGGGCTGGCCGAAGCGCAGTTCGTGGAGACGGCGCTGCTCAATATCGTCAACTTTCAGACGCTGGTGGCCACCAAGGCGGCGAGGATCAACCGCGCGGCCGGCGGCGCAACCGTGCTGGAATTCGGCCTGCGCCGCGCCCAGGGGCCAAACGGCGGACTTTCCGAGGCCCGGGCGGCCTACATCGGCGGTGTGCGCTGCACGAGCAACGTGCTGGCGGGGAAGACCTACGGCATTCCGGTGATGGGGACCCACGCCCACAGCTGGATCATGGCCTTTGCCGACGAGCTCACCGCCTTTCGTCGCTACGCGGAGGTCTTTCCCGACAGCTGCGTGCTGTTGCTGGACACCTACGACACCCTGGAAAGCGGCCTCCCCAACGCGCTCGTGGTGGCGGCGGAACTGAAGGCCCGGGGGCACGCCCTGCTCGGGGTGCGCATCGACTCGGGCGACCTCGCCTATCTGTCGCGGCAGGTCCGAGCCGCCCTGGACGCGGCCGGCTTTGCCGAGGTAAAGGTCGTCGCCTCCAACGAATTGGACGAGTACGTGATCGAATCGATCCGGGCCGAGGGGGGGCGGGTGGACGTGTACGGAGTCGGCACCCGGCTCGCCACCTGCGCCGGCGAAGGCGGCGGGGCGCTGGGCGGCGTTTACAAACTGGTGCGAGTGGCCGAGGAGCCGAAACTGAAGCTTACCAGCGATCTTGCCAAGGCCACCATTCCCGACCGCAAGAGGCTGTTGCGCGTGCTGGCGCCGGACGGCAGCTTCATCCAGGACGTGATCGCCAGGGAGGGAGAGGAGATCGCGCCGGAATCGATGGTGTACGACCCGGCAAACCCGTTGCAGAAGGTGCGCATCCCGGCCAACGCACGCTTCATCGAGCTCAGAAGCCGCGTCATGGAGGGGGGCGTCAGGTGCCTTAACACCCCTACCCTGGCTGAATGCGCGGAGCTGAGCGCCCGCGAGTTGGCGCTGCTTCCCGACGGCTGCCACCGACTGGTCAACCCGCATGTCTACAAAGTTTCCATCAGCGCCGGCCTCAACGAGCTGCGGCTCAAGCTGATTACCGAGGTGCAGGGGAAGTACCTGCGCTAGCCGGCAGCCGACCTTACCCACGCCGCCCCTTTTTATGCGGGAAAAGGGGCGCGCAGTTCCCCTGACTCATACAAAAATATGCTCATCTCAAAAATCGCCGCTTTTTGGGCTTTTTTTTTGACACGACGGCGGAAACGCGCTAGATTACGGCACATTAAAAAGCACTAGCGCGGGAGCCTTCCATGATTAAAACAAACAACCTGAAAATCAAAAGCATCACTCCGATCATCGCACCTACCGATTTGCGGCAGGTGTTTCCTTTATCGGTCGAATCCGGAATGTGCGTGAGCAACAGCCGCGCGGCCATCAACCGCATCCTGCGGGGCGAAGACAAAAGGCTCATGGTGGTGGTCGGGCCCTGCTCCATCCATGACCCCAAAGGCGCGCTCGAATACGCCGAGCGTCTGGCAGCGCTTTCCAAGGAAGTCGCCGAGGATCTGCTCCTGATCATGAGGGTCTATTTCGAGAAGCCGCGCACCACCATTGGTTGGAAGGGGCTGATCAACGACCCGGACATGAACGGCAGCCACCTGATCTCCAAGGGGCTGGGCATCGCCCGCGGCCTGCTCTGCAAGGTGACCGAACTGGGGCTCCCCGTGGCAACCGAGATGCTCGACCCGATCACCCCGGAATATCTGGCGGACCTCCTCTCCTGGGGGGCGATCGGCGCTCGGACCACCGAATCCCAGACCCACCGGGAGATGGCCAGCGGCCTCTCCTTTCCGATCGGCTTCAAAAACGGCACCGACGGCAATCTGCAGATCGCCATCGACGCCATGAAGGCGGCGCTGCATCCGCACAGCTTTCTGGGCGTGAACCGCGACGGCCTCACCTCCATCATCCAGACCACCGGCAACCCCGACGTGCACATGGTGCTCAGGGGGGGCAAAAAGCCCAACTATTCCCCGGAGGACATCGCCAAGGCCGAGGAGATGATCGGCAAGGCGGGACTTACCCCCACCATGATGGTGGACTGCAGCCACGGCAACTCCGAAAAGAAGTACGACCGGCAGCCGCTGGTGATGCAGAGCGTGGTGGACCAGATCGAGGCGGGGAACCGCTCCATTTCCGGGGTGATGATCGAGAGCTACCTGAAGGAAGGAAACCAGCCCATGGCCAAAGACCAGGCAGCGCTCGCCTACGGCGTCTCGATCACCGACAGCTGCATCGGCTGGGAGACCACCGAGCAGACGCTGCGCGAAGCCCACAGGAGACTGAAGGCCTGCGGCGGCCGGAGCCTCGCCTAAGGCGCTGCCCCGCTCGGACTGGTCCGACAAAGATTAAAACAATAAGGCCCCGAGCGTAAAAAACGCCGGGGCCTTTGTTGTTGCTGCCGCTGCCTGCTCCGCGCCTTGTCGGCCGCGTTGCGCTTACTTCACGGTCACCAGATAGAGCGGCTTGATGAAGGTCGCCTCGGTGGCGACTCGCACCTGCTCCAGCACGTCCGGCGGCACGGCCGAGTCGAGCGAGAGAATGACCATGGCCTCCCCTTTCTTCTCGCGCCTCCCCAGATTCATGGAGGCGATGTTGATCTCGTGCTCCCCGAGGATGGTGCCGATCTTGCCGATGATGCCGGGACGGTCGCCGTAGGCAAGCAGCAACATGTGCTCCTCCGGCCGAAAATCCATCTGGTAATCGCGCAACTTGACGATGCGCGGCACCCCTTCGAACAGCGTGCCCGAAACCAGCCGCTTCTCGCCCGGCCCCTCGATGGCGATGGTTATCATGTTGGAGAAGGCCTCGGACTGGATGGACTTCACCTCCTCCACGACGATCCCCATGTTGTCGGCCACCAGCTGCGCGTTCACCATGTTCACGTCCTGCTCGACCCGCCGGTTCAAAAGCGCCGCCAGCCCGCAGACGGTGATCGGCGTGCAGTCGTGCTGCGCCAGATTTCCCGTGTATGAGAAGGTGATCTTGTTCAGGTTGGTGTCGGCCAACTGGATGATGAAGTCGGAAAGGACGTTCATCAGGTTCAGATAGGGACGCATCTGACCCATGAGCGAGGCGTCGAACCTCGGGATGTTAATGGCGTTCTCGATCGGCTGCTCGTCCAGGTAGTGGACGATCTCCCGGGAAACGTCGACGGCCACGTTCACTTGCGCCTCGAAGGTGTTGGCGCCCAGATGCGGCGTGACCACCAGTTTTTCGTGGGCGATCAGCTTTTTGAGGATCTCGGTGTCGGGCGGTTCCTGGCTCCAGACGTCGAAGCCGGCGCCCGCGATCCGGCCGGAATCGAGCGCCTCCAGCAGCGCCTCTTCGTTGATGATCCCGCCGCGCGCCGCGTTGATGATGATCACCCCCTGCTTCATGGCGGCCAGTTCCTTGGCGCCGATCATGTTGCGGGTCTCGTCGGTGAGCGGCGTGTGCACGGTGATGATGTCGCAGACGCGGATCAGTTCCTCAAGCGACACCAGCTTGACGCCCAGGTCCAGCGCCCTCTTTTCCGCGATGTAGGGATCGCAGGCCAGCACCTCGCATTCGAAGGCCTTCAGGCGGGTCGCCACCCGGCCGCCGACCTTGCCGAGACCTATCACCCCCGCCGTTCTCCCCTTGAGCTCGAAGCCGGTGAAGGGCGCGCGCTTCCAGGCGCCGCTTTTCAGGGAGGCGTTCGCCTTGGGGATGTTGCGGCAAAAGGAGAGCAGCAGCGCCATGGCGTGCTCGGCGGCGGAGTTGGTATTGCCGAAAGGCGCGTTGACGACGATCACGCCCTTGGCGCTGGCGTAGTCGACGTCCACGTTGTCGACGCCGACCCCGGCCCGCGCCACCATTTTCAGGTTCTTGGCGTGGTCCAGCAGAGCCTTGTCCACGGTGGTGCCGCTTCTGGTTATGATCACGTCGTAGTCGCCGATAACGGCGTACAGCTCTTCCTTCTTGAGTCCCAGCCTTATGTCGAGTTGCACGCGCGGGTCGCGCTGCAAGAGGGCGAGTCCTTCCTGAGCCACTTCATCGGTTACGATAATCTTCATTGCCACTCCTTTTTATAGAGAAGTTAATTCCACCCTGCCTGCCCGCTGCTCAATTGGTTCTTTTCGCTTCGCGCACAAACCGCCGCACCAGTTCGGCGTCTTTCCGGCCGGGGGAGGATTCCACGCCGCTTGACACGTCCACTCCGTAGGGGGCGACCCTGGCTACGGCCGAGGCCACGTTGTCCGGGTCCAGCCCGCCGGCCAGGATGATGGGCGTCGGCCCTTTCGCCGCCAGGGCCAGATCCCAGTCGAAGCGCTCCCCGGTGCCGCCGTAGGCTTTGGGCGAGTAGGCGTCCAGCAGCAATCCCGCCACGCGGTAATCGGCGATGGCCTGCAGGCTTTCCCCGTCCCGCACCCGCAAGGCCTTCAGCACCCGTCTGCGCACCGACTGGCAGTAGGCCGGGCTTTCGTCGCCGTGCAGTTGGACCAGGTCGAGCCGGCAGCGGTCCGCCGTCAGGTTCACGAAATCGAGCTCGGCGTTCACGAACAGGCCTACTACCTGCACGAAGGGGGGGAGCCCGGCGATGATGCCTGCCGCCTTTTCCGGGTCCAGATGGCGGGGAGATTTTTCGAAGAAGACAAAACCGAGGGCGTCGGCCCCGGCATCCACGGCCACCAAGGCGTCGTCAAGGGATGTTATACCGCAGATCTTCACTCTTGTCATTGCTGTATACCCTTAGAACCACTGACACTTCCGCCGGCGGCCCGGCAGCCGCGAAATGCGCGCCTTAGAGTTGCACCTTGGGCAACCTCTCCAGCGCCGCCCGGATCTTCTCTTCCGGGTATTCGAAATCCTCAAGATTGCCGGATAGATAGGAATCGTAAGCGGCCATGTCGAGCTGCCCGTGGCCGGAGAGTCCGAACAAGATGGTCTTCTCCTTCCCTTCCTCTTTGGCCAAAACCGCCTCGTCGATGGCGGCGCGCACCGCGTGGGAGGATTCGGGCGCGGGCACGATCCCCTCGCTTCTGGCGAAGAGCAGCGCGCCTTCGAAACAAGAGTTCTGCTTGTAGGACTTGGCCTCGATCTCGCCGGCATGGTAAAGCTGGGAGATGAGCGCCGAGTCGCCGTGGTAGCGAAGCCCGCCCGCGTGGATGCCGGGGGGCATGAAGTCGTGCCCGAGCGTGTACATCATGGTGATGGGGGCGAGCTTGGCGGTATCGCCGTAGTCGAAGGCGTACACCCCCTTGGTGAGGGTCGGACAGGACGCGGGTTCCACGGCGAGGCAGCGCACCTTTTTGCCGTTGGCGCGGTCGGCGATGAAAGGGAAGCTCAGCCCCGCGAAGTTGGAGCCGCCGCCGCAGCAGGCGATGACCACGTCCGGGTAGTCGCCCGCCAGCGTCATCTGCTCCTTCGCCTCCAGGCCGATCACCGTCTGGTGCAGGCAGACGTGGTTCAAGACGCTCCCCAGGGCGTAGTTGGTGTCGGCGTGGGTAGCGGCGTCCTCGACGGCCTCCGAGATGGCGATCCCCAGGCTGCCGAGGCTGTCCGGGTCGTGGGCCAAGATGGAGCGGCCGGCGTTGGTGAACTCGGAGGGGGACGGGATCACCGTGCTTCCCCAAAGCTGCATCATGCTCTTTCGGTACGGCTTTTGGGTGCAGGAGATCTTCACCATGTAGATGGTGCACTCCAGGCCGAACATGGAGCAGGCCAGCGCCAGGGAACTCCCCCACTGCCCGGCTCCGGTCTCGGTGGCCAGCCTGCGGATCCCCGCCTGCTTGTTGTAGTAGGCCTGCGGGATGGCGGTGTTGGGCTTGTGGGAGCCGGCCGGAGAAACGCCTTCGTACTTGTAGTAGATCTTGGCCGGGGTCTGCAGCGCCTGTTCCAGCCGCCGGGCGCGGTAGAGCGGCGCCGGCCGCCACAGCTTGTAAATCTCGCGCACCGGGTCGGGAATGTCGATCCAGCGCTCGCTGGACATCTCCTGCTCGATCAGCGCCATCGGGAAAATTGCGCCCATATCCTCCGGCGTGACCGGCTTGAGCGTCTGCGGGTTGATCACCGGGAAAAGCGGACCCGGCATGTCGGGGATGATGTTGTACCACTGTTTCGGGATGCGCGTCTCGTCGAGCATGAATTTAGTGTTCATAACATTCCTTTTCAGACAGGGATTTGACAGAGAGACAAAAACTTTCAACAGGGATAAAACAGATACAGGGGATACGATTTATTCCTTTTATCCCCTGTATCTAGTTTTATCCCTGATGAACGCCTTTCGTTTAGCCGAGCAGTTCCTGTAATTTCAACCCGATATCCGGTTCGCGCATCAGCGACTCGCCGATCAGGAAGGCGTGCACCCCTTTTTCGGTCAGGCGCACGATCTCGTCGCGGCACGTGATGCCGCTCTCCGCCACGATGGTGCGCCCGGCGGGAACGAGCGCAGCCAGTCGTTCGGAAGTGGTGATGTCGACCACGAAGCTGCGCAGGTCGCGGTTGTTGATGCCGATCAGGCGGCAGTCGGTGGCAAGCGCGCTTTCCAGTTCGCCCTCGTCGTGCACCTCCAACAGCACGTCCAGCGCCAGCTCGCCCGCCAGGGCTGCAAAATCGCGCAGCTTCGAAGGCTCCAGCATGGCGGCGATCAGCAAGACGGCGTCGGCTCCCGCGGCCCGCGCCTCGTAAATCTGGTAGGGATCGAAGATGAAATCCTTGCGCAAAAGCGGCAGGCTCACCTGTTCCCGGATCAGCGCCAGGTAGCTTAGATGACCGAGGAAAAAATGCTCTTCGGTCAGGACCGACAGGCAGCTGGCGCCGTTCGCCTGGTAGGTCAGCGCGATCTCCAGCGGATCGAAATCGGCGCGGATCAACCCTTTGGAAGGGGATCCCTTTTTCACCTCGGCGATGATCGGCGTCCAACCGGAATCGTAGGCGTTGACCAGCGCCGCCTCGAAGCCGCGGGGCTGATCCTCAAGGTCCGCCAAGCGGGCTTTTATCTCGTCAAGCGGCGCGGCGGCCATGATCCGGGCGAGCTCGCCCGTCTTGTAATCGAGAATTTTCTGCAACACATCCGGCATCTGGCTCATCGGCTAGCGGTTCCTTTTTTACTCGTTGGTGATGGCGATCAGCTTTGCCAACTGATCGGCGGCCCTGCCCGAGTCGATGGCTTCGGCGGCCTTGGCGATGCCGTCCGAGACGTCCGCGGCTTTGCCGGCCGCCACCAGCGCGAACCCGGCATTCAAGAGCACGACGCGCCTCTTGGCCCCCTCGGAGCCGGAAAGGACGTCCTTTATGATCACCGCGTTGCCCACCGCGTCCCCGCCATGCAGCTCTGCCGCCACCGACCGTTTCAGCCCGAACTCCTCCGGGGTGACAATCCTGACCTTAACCCCTTCGGCGCTCACCTCGGCGATCCTGGTCTCGCCGGTCAAAGTGATCTCGTCCATGCCGTCCAGGCCGTGCACCACGAACCCTTTCTTGCAGCCGAGCTTTTTCAGCACGTAGCCGAGCTTCTCCACCAGGTCCTCCCGGTAGACGCCCAGCACCTGGCAATCCGCGCCGGCCGGATTGGTGAGCGGTCCCAGCGCGTTGAAGATGGTGCGGATGCCGATCTCGCGCCTGGGGCCGATGGCGTACTTCATGGCGCCGTGCAGCGCCGGCGCGAACAGGAAGCCGATGCCGATCTCGGCGATGCAGCGCTCCACCAATTCCGGGGTGACGTCGAGGTTGACCCCCAGCGCCTCCAACACATCGGCGGAGCCGCAGGACGAGGAGACTGCGCGGTTGCCGTGTTTGGCGACCTTGACGCCGCAGGCGGAGACCACGAAGGCGACCGTGGTGGAGATGTTGAAGCTGTTGGTGCCGCTGCCGCCGGTGCCGCAGGTGTCCAGGATCGTTTCCCGGTCCAGGTTGATGTCGTCGCGGTCCAGGTCCAGCACGCTCTTGCCGACCCGAATCGGCACGGCCCGGTCCCGCATCACCCGAGCGGCGCCGGTGATCTCGTCCACCGTCTCGCCCTTCATCCTGAGCGCCGTGATGAAAGAGCCGATCTGCGCCGGCGTGGCGCCCCCGGACATAATCTGGTCCATCACCTCGATCATCTCCGACTCGCTGAGATCGTCCCGCTCGATTACCCGCGCTATCGCCTTGCGTATCATGACTGCTCCTTGAGGTGCGAAAACCCGTTTAGCGGGACATCCGCAGGAAATTTCTAAAAAGGTCCATGCCGCACTGGGTCAGGATCGATTCCGGATGGAACTGCACCCCCCACACCGGCAGGGAGCGGTGCCGCATGCCCATGATCTCCCCTTCCTCCACCCAGGCGGTCACCTCCAGCTCCTCGGGAAGAGAGTCGCGCTCCACCACCAGCGAATGGTAGCGGGTCGCCGCGAAGGGGTTGGGCAGCCCGGCGAACAACCCCTCGCCGTCGTGCAGTATCGGCGAAGTCTTGCCGTGCATGAGGGTCGCGCTCTTCACGATCTTGCCGCCGAAGGCGTAGCCGATGGACTGATGGCCAAGGCAGACACCAAGCAGCGGGATGCGTCCGGCGAATTTCCGCACCACCTCGACCGAAATGCCGGCCTCCTCAGGGGAACAGGGGCCGGGCGAGATGACGATCCGCTCCGGCGCCAGCGCCTCGATTTCACCCGTGGTGATCTTGTCGTTGCGGTACACCCGCACCTCCTCCCCCAGCTCGCCCAGGTACTGGACGATGTTGTAGGTGAAGGAGTCGTAGTTGTCTATCATCAGCAGCATAAGCTATCCAACCCTCTGTATAAGCGGCGGAATATTCCTCACCGAGCCCAATGGAGCCCGCGATCTCGCCCGCTTTGTTAGTTGCCGCCCTTGTCGATTTAGGATCAAAGCATTGCGCAGTATAGTTGATTTGCCCGTTAAACTCAAGAGATTCCGAGGATAAAGCCGGCAGTAAGGCGGAAACTACCGGCGGCGAACCGCTTGCGACCTGTTAAAAGACAAAAGCCCTTCCGGCAGGTATCGGAAGGGCCTTTCATGGGAGGTCCGAGTCGAACGGATGCCTCGGGCCGTGCGTGCCCGATTGTCGCGCCCGAGGAACCTAGCTCAGCACCAGGCGATCATGCCACAAAGAGACGATCCGCTCGGCCACCTGTTCCGGAGTCAACCCGTCGGTGTCGATCTCGTAGTCGGCCGCCCCCTGGTATTTGGGACCCCGCCTCTCCAGCACTTCGGATACCTCCTCGGTAAAGGTCTTCCCCTCGACCAAGGACGGGCGCTCGCTGGAATCCTGGATGCGGGAGACGATGGTGGCAACCGATGCCGTGAGCAGGAAGATGCAGGCGTTGGTCCGCAAAGCCTCCACGTTTTCAGGCCTCTCGATTACCCCGCCGCCGGTGTCGATGATGAGGTTGTCGCGCCCCGACAATTCCCGCGCCACCTCGGACTCCAGATCGCGGAACTTCTGCCAGCCGAATCGGTCGACCATGTCCTTGATCGGCATGCCGGCTCTCGCCACCACCTCCGCATCCATGCCGATGTAGGGCAGTTGCAGTTTCTCGGCGAGGAGCCGCCCCACCGCCGTCTTCCCCGTGCCGCGATAACCCACCAGTACCAAGATCATGACGTCAAATTCTCCAATAGTACCCGTCTCATCACCGCGACGGGCGCTTCTTTCCCGGTGAAGTACTGGAATTGCAAGGCTGCCTGATTGATGAACATCTCGATGCCGGAAATGGCCACCAGCCCGCGGGACTTGGCGTCGGCCAAAAGCTTGGTCTCCAGCGGCGTGTACACCACGTCGAACACCACCTGGCCGTCCCTGAAAAGTTCGGCCGGGACCAGGGAGACCCCTTCGTGCGGATGCATGCCGATCGAGGTGCAGTTGATGATCACGTCGGCATGAGCCATGGCCCTCGCCACGGAGTCGTCGGTCAACATCTCGGCCTCGATGCCGACTTCCGTGCCGGCCCGCAAGTCGGCGCTCAACCCCTGCAAGAGCCCCTCGTTGATGTCCAGCAGCGAGAGTTTGCTCGGCCGGGCGCTCTGGGCAAGGGTAAAGGCGATCGCCCTGGCGACCCCGCCCGCCCCCAGCATCAGCACGTGCTTGCCTGCCAGCGACACGCCGGCGTCGACGAAAGCCTTCAACGCGCCGAGCCCGTCGGTGCCCAGGCCGATGAGTTTGCCGTTTTCGTTGATGATGGTGTTGATCGAGCCGATGGAGCGGTCAACCTCGGCGATCTCGTCCACGTAGTTCATGGCTTCGATCTTGTGCGGGATGGTGACGCTCATGCCGCGGAAGTTGTTGAGGGCCCGCATGCCGGCCAGGGCGCTTTGCAGATCCTCCACCTGGAAGGCAAGATACACGAAATCCAGGCCCAACTCCTGAAAAGCGGCGTTGTGGATCGCCGGAGAAAGGCTATGCGCAACCGGGTTGCCGATGACTGCGCATAACCGGGTCTTGGTGGTGATGGTGGTGCCCATGAAAACTCCTTTGTGCCTTCCGCTACGACTTAATCCAGTCCGCGCTCGGCCATCTCTATCGCCTTCACCACGCCCATCGCCTTGTTCACCGTCTCGACGTACTCGGCGGCCGGGTCCGAATCGGCGACGATGCCTGCGCCCGCCTGCAGGTGCACCTTGCCGTCCTTCACCACCAGCGTCCTGATGGCGATGGCCATATCCAGATTGCCGGAGAAGGAGAAGTAGCCGACCGCCCCGCCGTAGACCTCGCGCCGCACCCCTTCCAGCTCCTCGATGATTTGCATCGCCCTCACCTTGGGCGCGCCGGAGAGCGTTCCCGCCGGAAAGGTCGCCCGCACCACGTCGAAGGAGTCCTGCCCCGCGGCCAGTTCCCCCTGCACGTTGGAGACGATGTGCATCACGTGCGAATAGCGCTCCACGACCATCAGCTCCGAAACCTTGACGCTGCCGATCTTGCAGACGCGCCCCAGGTCGTTTCTGCCCAGATCGACCAGCATGACGTGCTCGGCCAGTTCCTTGGGATCGGCGAGCAGTTCCTGCACCATGGCCTCGTCCTCGGCCGGCGTCGCGCCGCGCGGCCGGGTGCCGGCGATGGGACGCAGCTCCACCATATCCCCTTCCTTGCGCACCATCACCTCCGGCGAGGCGCCGACCACCAGCGTCTCGTCCAGGCGCAGGAAGAACATGTACGGCGAAGGGTTCAAGGTCCTCAGAGCCCGGTAGATGTCGAAGGGGTCGACGGTCAGTTCCCCCGAAAAGCGCTGCGACAGCACCACCTGGATGATGTCGCCGCTTCTTACATACTCTTTGCCCTTGGTCACCCAGCTTTCGAATTCCTCGCGCTTCACGTTGGAGGTGAGCGCGACCTTCCCCGTTGAAGGTCCGTTGGAACTGGCGGCAAGCGGCGCCTTCAGGCGCGCTATCAACCCTTCGATCTTGCCGATCGCCTCGGCATAGGCGGCCTCCGGGGTGGCCGAACCGTCCAGGTGGGCGTTGGACACCACCTTGATCTTCTGGCTCAAGCTGTCGAAGATCAAAATGGTGTCGGTTATGATGAAATAGGCGTCGTAGGCGTCGATTTCGCAGGGGTTCAGGTCCGGAAGCGTCTCGAAATGGCGCACCGCGTCGTAGCCCAAATAGCCGACCGCGCCGCCGAAGAAGCGCGGAATGCCGGGAACTTCGACCGGGAGATAGCGCGCCATGTAGTCGCGGATGTAGTTCAGGGGATCCGACACCTCGACGCGCCTGATCTCGCCCCCCTCCACGATCTCGACCCAGTTCCCCTTGCCGCGGATCACCACGGCAGGCGAGGAGCCCAGGAAGGTGTAGCGTCCCCACTTCTCGCCCCCCTCGATGCTTTCCAGCAAGAAGCCGTAACGGCCGTCGTCTATTTTCTTGAAGGCCCCGACCGGCGTGTCCAAATCGGAAAGGATCTCTCTGTAGACCGGAATGAGGTTGCCCGACGAGGAAAGGGTCTGGAAGGTCGCATAGTCTGGGTGGTACATGGGGCTCCTTGCATGGCTGTCGCGGTGATGAGCTTTGCAGGTGGGAACATCTTGGCCGGCAGCGATTTAGCCTGACTTTATTAACATGTTGGGCAAAAAGAGTCAAGAAAAGCGGGGCAATTCCATGAGAACCACGAGCATCGGCACTTGGCGGCGCCGATCTGACCAGTAACCCTTCAAACCGCAACGCTCAGCGGCCCCGATCCGACTATAAACCCTTCAAACCGCAACGCCCTGGCGGCGCCGATATGACGGCAAACAGTTCAAGCCGCAAGACTCGGCGGCGCGGAAATGACGATAAACCTGTGGTCGAAATGCTCTTCGAGCAGCGGCCGGACCTCGCGCCAATTGAGTCCGCCGCCGCCGCAACCGGGGCGGGGCACCACCACCAGGTCCCAACCTTCACGGTCCGCCAGCTCCCGCAGTTCCCCGGCGGAACGAGAGATGAGTCTCAGGTCCGGATTTTCCCAGGCCGACTCCTCCACCGGAAAGCTGACGACGCCCTCTCCCAGCGGGTGCACGTGGTTGCCGCGCTCTTGCAGCAGGCGGCCCAGAATCAGCGGGAAATCCGGAAAGCGCGCAGCCGCCTGAGAGGCCACGCCCCTCAGCATCACGGCTTTACCCTTGCGGGTCAAGGAACCGCTGGTGGTGACCGCAATCACCCCCTTTCCCAGATACTGCCAAATATCCCCGCTCGATTCGTTCATGGCTCGCTCTCCCGTGGTGGATGCCGAACACCATAGCAAAAAGAGCCCATCTACACCAGCTTGTCCTCGCACTCCAGATGAGAAGCCTTGCCTAAAATGGCCTTTTGAGGTAAGTTGACCCTCGACAACTGGCATTGGCTTAAAGAATTAACCTTTGAAGGAAACATGCCAAGGCATAGAGGGTAGTGATTTATGGCACTTTTCTCGGGACCATCGAAAAGTTCGGACTCGGCGGAGTCCAGGAAGTTACATGCGAGTTATGGGCAGTTGCTTTGCGACGGCGAAATAATCGAGGTTGGTTTCTCCCTGATCAGGGATACCTTGCTGTTCACCAACAAGCGGCTGATCATCGTTGAGAAACAGGGACTTTCCGGCCGGCAGATAGAATACATCTCCATACCCTACGGCAAGATCAACAAGTTCAGCGTGCAAACCGGCGAGCCTTTCGACCTCAACGCCGAGCTGAAGCTGTGGTTGGCCAGCGACGCCTTGCCCCTTGAAAAAAAATTCAACCAGGACGTGAACGTCTACGATGTGCACAAGGTCCTGTCCAGCCACGTGCTAAAATAGCGCGGCCGCCCTGCCCCGCGGCGTCCGGCGCTCCGTCCCGAGCCGGCTCCCGTCGCACTCAACCCGTTCGCTCTCTTTCGTAGCGGCCTTATCCGTGCTCCCCTTGCGGCTGCATGACGGCCTGTCAGGTTGCGCCCCGGTTGGACGCACGACGGTCCATCCGCCGCGCCTTCCCGCTTTTTCTCACTTTCCCCCTTGAAATCCGGGAACCGAGTGATTAGGTTTGCTCAAGTTGCCAACAAGACTTAAAAGGAGAACACATACACATGGGCAAAACCGTCAAGAAGTTCGAGACCGAGGTCCAGCAACTCCTGGATCTGGTGATCCACTCCCTCTACTCCAACAAGGAGATCTTCCTGCGGGAGTTGATATCCAACGCCTCCGACGCCATCGACAAGGTGCGCTTCGAATCCCACTCCAACATGGATCTCTTGGAGGGGAACGCCGACTGGAAGATCAAGATCGCCGCCGACAAGGAAGCCGGCACCCTCACGCTGACCGACAACGGCATCGGCATGAGCTTGGACGAAGTGGCGGACAACATCGGCACCATCGCCAAATCGGGGACGCGCAACTTCGTCGCCAGCATGAAGGAGCAAAACCTGGCCGACAACCCGGAGCTGATCGGACAGTTCGGCGTCGGCTTCTACGCCTCCTTCATGGTGGCGGACAAGGTGGTGCTGACCACGCGCAAGGCGGGCGAGAAGCAGTTCGGCTGCCGCTGGGAATCGACCGGCGACGGCAGCTACACCATCGAGGAGTGCGAAAAGGAGACGCGCGGCACCGAGATCGTGCTGCATTTCAAGGACGAGATGAAGGAATATCTGGACGAGTGGCGCATCCGCTCCATCGTCAAGAAATACTCGGACTACGTGCAGTACCCGGTGGTGATGGACGTGACCCGTTCGGAGCCGGTGCGGGATCAGGACGGCAAGGTGATCGAGGGGGGGGGCAACATCGACACCACCACCGAGGAGACCCTGAACTCGATGAAGGCGATCTGGACCCGCCCCAAGAACGAGATCACCGAGGAGGAGTACCAGGAGTTCTACAAGCACATCTCCCACGACTACGACAAGCCGCTAAGCACCATCCACTATTCTGCGGAAGGGGTGAGCGAGTTCAAGGCCATCGTCTATATCCCATCCCATAAGCCGTTCGATCTCTTCCTGAGAGACCACAAAAAAGGCGTGCACCTCTACGTGAAGCGGGTCTACATCACCGACAACTGCGAGGCGCTGCTCCCCGACTACCTGCGCTTCATCAAGGGCGTGGTCGACTCCAGCGACCTGCCGCTCAACGTCTCCCGCGAGATCCTGCAAGAGGACGTGCAGATCAAGAGAATCCAGAAGAGCCTGGTCGGCAAGATCCTCTCCACCCTGGCCGAGATGAAGGAGAAGTCCCCGGAGGAGTACCTGAAGTTCTACGCCGAGTTCGGCCCGGTGCTGAAGGAAGGGGTCCACTTCGACTACGCCAACAAGGAGAAGATCCAGGACCTGCTCCTGTACGAAAGCTCCAAGACCGAGAACGGCAAGCACGTGTCCTTCAAGGAATACCTGGAGCGCATGCCGGAGGCGCAAAAAGAGATTTACTACATCACCGGCATGTCCCGCGCCGCGGTCGAGAACTCGCCCTACATGGAAGTGTTCCGCAAGAAAGAGTACGAAGTGCTCTACATGACCGATCCGGTCGACGAGTGGGTGGTGCAGGCGATCACCGAGTACAAGGAAAAGCATCTGAAGGCCATCGACCGCGGCGATCTGGAGCTTGATTCCGAGGAAGAGAAAAAGGCCCACGAGGCGAAGAAGGAGGAGGCGCAGAAGGAGTACAGCGGCGTGATCTCCTTCATCCAGGAGACGCTCAAGGAGAAGGTAAAGGAAGTGCGGCTATCCTCGCGTCTTACCGAGAGCGCCTGCTGCCTGGTAGCCGACGAGATGGGGCTGAACGCCAACATGGAGAAGATCCTGAAGTCGATGAACCAGGAGGTGCCGGAAGCCAAGCGCATCCTGGAATTGAACCCGGACCACCCGATCATGCAGGTGATGACGGCCATGTTCGAAAAGGACAAGACCAACGCCAAGCTGGCGGACTACAGCGAGCTGCTGTTCGACCAGGCGCTTTTGACCGAAGGAACTCCCATCAAGGACCCGCTGCGCTTCACCAAGCTGGTGAGCGAGCTGATGGTGGCCGGCGGCAAATAGTTCGCAGTTGACGAGCGATGAACGGAAAGCGGGGCGGATCAATGATCCGTCCCGCTTTTTTGTCCAATCTGAGCCGAGCCGCCTGACCGGCGTCAGCCGGTCTTGCAGTACAGTCTGTCGCTGCTTTCGAAAGCCCTCTGCACCCGCGTCAGCAGGCCGATTTCCTTTACCGGCTTCAAGACGAAATCGAAGAATCCCTTCTCGAGCGCTTCCTTCTCTTCATCGGGCGTCGCCGCCGCCGTCATCAGGATCACCGGCATGTAGCGGAATTCCGGGATGTTCCTGAGGGCGAACAGGAACTCGTAGCCTCCAAGCTTGGGCATGACCTTGTCCGTGATCACCAGTTTCGGCTTGATCGAGAAGATCTTGCCGAACGCCTCCATCCCATCCACGGCGGTTTCCACCACGTATCCCTGTTTGACCAGTATCCGGGCCACCAAGTCGCGCGTCAGCAGGTCGTCTTCCACCAGCAGGATGGACTTGGCCGCGGACTCGGCGCCGGTCTGCCCCAGGTAATGGCGTGCAATGGCGCGGGTGATCTCTGAACGGGTGGAGACATAGAGGACGAGTTTGAGATTGTGCTGCGCGGAAATTTCTTGGAACAGGCTCTCGTTGGTCGGATCGGCGACAGCCAGGCCGAGTTTGCCGTCGTCCATTTTCAAAGGAAAGATGGTGTTTTTAACCGCCACGTCCAGCGGTATGATGCGCAGCACGGCCTTTGAATAGGAGTACCGGGCGAAGTCGAGAACGGTCCGGCAGCGATACTGAATCGCCAAGGCTTCCGCAAGTTCAGTGGAAGTGATCAGCCCGATCACCTCGAGCAGTTCGCCCAGACGAATGCCCTTGCTCTTCGCGTGCTCAACCAGCCGCTCAACGGACACCTCGGTCAGCAGCTTGCGTTCAACGAAAATCTCGCCCAGACGCTTGCGACTCTCCGCGGGTGGTGCAACGTTCAAACTCTTAACGTCGGCTGACATGCCTGATCTCCTGTACCGGAACTTAACGCAATGCGATCAATAATGAGAGGAAACCCGTCCAAAAGTCAAGATTTTTTCGCGCTTGCAGCCAGTCCCCCCACCATGCCATCAGCCGGAAACCGCAAGCAAATTGCGGGTGTCACTTATCGGCCGAGCCTTGAACCTTTCAGGAGGTGATGATGTCGTCGGTAAGCTCGTTGCGGTCGTCCCGGCGCCGCGGGAAGTGACGGGCGAGCTCGCTCCCGCAGCCGGCAATGACCCGGCAAAGCGCCTCCCCTCCCCGACCGACACGGATCCCCCTGGCCAGTTCGCCGGCAAGGGATTGCCAATGGCCCGGCTCGATCTTTTCGTTGATGCCGCGGTCGCCCAGGATCCAGACCTTTCTCTCCAAAAGAGAGATGAAGATCAGAATCCCGGTCTGGTCCTTGGTGCGGTACAGGCCCTTTTGGTAAAAAGCCGCCAGCGCCCTCTCGCGCACCGCTTCCGCCTGGCGGCGCGGCCCCACAAAGGAGAGTTTCAGCCGCGGAAAGCGCCGAAACAGCAGCAGCATCGGGAAAAACAGCAGGCAGACCAGGGGCAAATAGCTCCAAATGGTGACCCGGCGCAGGAGCACCGCCGCAACCACAGCCAGCAGACCCGCCAACAGCAGCGCTCCCAGTTGTTCCGCCTCCCGGTAGCGCTCGCTCTGCGCCACGACCATGGACACGATCTCTCCGCTGGTTTCCTGCTCGGCCTTGGCTACCGCCTGCCGAATGCCGATCTTTTCGGCGTCGCTGAAAAAATCGGCCTCCGTTGTCGCCTTCGATTTGGTCATCACCAGTCTCCAGAAGCGCCGCCACCGCCAAAACTGCCGCCACCGCCCGAAAAACCGCCGCCGCCTCCGCCGCCTCCGCCGCCGCTGCCGAAGGAGCCGCCGCCGAAGCCTCCGAAGAACGGTCCGCCGCCCCGGTACCCGCCGCGCCCGCCGGAGGAGAAAAGAAACGACAGGAACAAGCCCAGCAGGAATCCGGCGCCGGCGAAAAGCGCCAAGAACAGCACGGATAGTCCGGGAAAGGATACGAAAACTGCCAACGGCAGGCCGATCGCCCCGGCCACCCCGCCAAGCACCCTGGAGATCCCGCCCAAAAATACGGAGGCGACCAGCGCAAAGAGCAGCAAGGTGAAAATCGGGTTGGCGCCCTTTCTCCCATGCCGGAGGTCGCTACCAGGCTCGGCACCGTATTCGCCCCGCACTGCGGCCATCATGGCGTGCACACCTGCGGCTACGCCGGCGTCGAAATCGCCACGCTTGAAGGCGGGGGTAATCTCGTTGCGGATGATCCGCCCCGTGACGAGGTCCGTCAAGTTTCCTTCCAGACCGCGCCCGACCTCGATGCGGGTCTTGCGTTCCTGCTTCGCCACCAGCAGCAGGGCGCCGTTGTCCTTTCCCTTTTGTCCTATCTTCCAGGCCTCGACGACGCGGATCGAGTATTGTTCGAGAACCTCTCCCTCAAGGCTCGGGACGGTCAAGATCACTATTTGGGTGGAGTCGCTGCTCTCGAAGGAGGCCAATTCCGCTTCCAGTTGCTGCGCCGCTTGCGCCGACAGCAAAGAGGCGTAGTCGTTTACGTGGCCGCGCAGCGGGGGAACATCCAGGGCGGCGCCGCAAATCCGCCACGGGAGAAGCAAAAGCAGGGCTAGCAGAAACGGGAGTTTCCTCATCGCAACCTCAGCTGATGGTTTCAGTCTCTGGCGGTATCAGAATTTTACCTTCGGCGCCTGCCTCGCGCCTTCGTCCGCCTTGAACGGCTCTTTGCGGGCAAGGTGCAGCAGCAGCGAATTGGTCAGGGAGTTGGGGAAAACGCGGATGGTGGTGTTGAAGTCCTGGACAGCCTGATTGTAGCGCACCCTGGCGACGTTGATCCGGTTCTCGGTCCCTTCCAACTGGTTTTGCAGGTCCATGAAATTCTGGTTCGCCTTCAGGTCCGGGTAGCGTTCCACCACCACCATCAGCCGGGAGAGCGCCCCGCTCAATTGGGTCTGCGCCTGCTGGTACCTTTGCAACGTCTGCGGATCGTTGATCGCATCTCGGGACACCTGGACCGAGCCCACCTTCGCCCGCGCCTCGGTGACGGCAGTCAGCGTGTCCGCCTCATGCTTGGCATAGCCTTTGACCACCTCGACCAGGTTAGGCACCAGGTCGGCCCGGCGCTGATAGGCGGCCTCCACGTCTCCCCAGGCGGCGAAGACGGCCTCCTCCTTGGCCTGCATGGAGTTGTAGCCGCATCCGGTCAATCCGGCCGCCGTCGTAAAAACCAGCAACAAGAAAAAAAGCTTCTTCATACCTTCCTCCCGTCAATCGCACGATCACAAAAAGCCCGCCTTTGGAGCGGGCCTTTTCTTCAAGTCGCCAGCTACTTTCGGAAAAACCAGGCTGATGCTGCTCATCGCGATTAGCTTACAGGGACCAGTGCCTGATGCCGGCCGATTCCAGCTCGCGCCGGTCGTACAAGCCTTTCACGTCCACGAGCACCGGACTCGCGCCCATCAGTCCGACCAACTCCGCCGCCGTCAAGGCCCGGTACTCGGCGTGGGCGACCGCCGCTATCACCGCAACCGCGGTTTTCATGGCGGAGCGAGGCGTCAAGGTGACGCCGTAGTGGAGTTCCGCCTCCTTCGGATCGGCGATCGGATCGCAGACCTGGACATCCACTCCGTAGTCTTTCAACTCGCGGATGATGTCCACCACCTTGGAGTTGCGCAGGTCCGGGCAGTTCTCCTTGAAAGTGAGGCCGAGCACGGTGACGACCGAGCCCAAGATGGGATGGCCGGCCTTGATGATCTCCTTCACGGCGCGCTGAGCGATGAACTTCCCCATGCCGTCGTTGATGCGTCTGCCGGCCAGGATGACCTGCGGGATGTAACCGATCGTCTCCGCCTTGTGGGTGAGGTAGTACGGATCGACCCCGATGCAGTGCCCGCCGACCAGGCCGGGGGAAAACTTCAGGAAGTTCCACTTGCTCCCGGCGGCGGCGAGCACCTCGCCGGTGTCGATGCCCAGTCGATCGAAGATCAGCGCCAACTCGTTCATGAGCGCGATGTTCAGATCGCGCTGGGTGTTTTCGATCACCTTGGCCGCCTCGGCCACCTTGATGGAGGAGGCGCGGAACACCCCGGCAGTCACCACCGAACCGTACACCCGGGCGACGACTTCCAAGGTATCGGCGTCCTGTCCGGCCACCACTTTTTTGATATTGGTGAAGGTGTGTTCTTTGTCGCCGGGATTGATCCGCTCGGGACTGTAGCCGACGGTGAAATCCACGCCCCCTCTCAATCCCGACACCCGCTCCAGGATCGGCAGGCACTCGTCCTCGGTCACCCCCGGATAGACGGTCGATTCATAGACCACGATGTCGCCGGCTTTCAGGGCGGCTCCCACCGTTTCGCTGGCCCGGCACATGAGCTTCAAGTCGGGCTGGTTGGCCTGATCGATCGGGGTCGGCACGGCGACGATATGAAAATCGGCCTGCTTCAGCTCTTCGACGTTGTCGGTGAACAATATGTCGGCGGCCTTCAGGTCCTCAGTAGTTACCTCCCCCGTGCGATCATAGCCGTCGCGCAGTTGCGCAATCCTGGTCCTATTGATGTCGAAACCTATGGTCCGGCGCTTCTTGCCGAAGGCCACCGCAACCGGAAGCCCGACGTAACCAAGCCCGATGATAGAGACAATGCGATCTGAATTCACGGTATCCTCCATTGATGACGAAGCTCACTTCGGACAACGACATCTATTCAACCGTATCATCCGGCAGTGTCAAGATTAAATTTATACATTTTAATTAATATTAAATATCGCTATAGGATTTAGATCAAGATTATTACCCGAGCCTTCTATAATTTCAGCCGATCGCCGATAGGGAGAATCGCACGGCGGCAAAGTCGGGAGCATTCAGGGCTGCTTTGGCAAAAGAAAAGCCCCGGGTTGACATGGAGTTATTAGCTCTCAAGCAACCCGGGGCACTATAGTTCATCCGTGAAAACTGCTAGTTAACGGTAATCGACAGCGATCGGGTCCCGTCGGGGCCGGTTCAATTGCTGACTTTGACGGTGATGGCCGAGGATTGACCAACGTTGCCGGCCGCGTCGTAAGCCTTGGCGGACAAGCTATAGGTGCCGTTGTCGGCGGTAGTGGTAGCAATGCTGAATGAATAGGGCGCGCTGGTTACTGTCTTCAGCAAAGTGCTGCCCAAGTAGTACTCAACCTTGGTGACCCCGACGTTATCGCTGGCGGTCGCCGCAATGGTGACCGTACCCTTGACCGTGCTGTTATTGAGCGGGGAAGTCATGGCGACAACCGGCGCAGTCGTGTCTTTTGCGGAGCTGAGGGTGATAGTTACCGCCGCGGAACGGCTGGCGCAAATGTTCCCCGCCGCGTCCTTGGCCCAGGCGTAAGCGGTGCGTGCGCCCGAGCCTGCAAAGGTAAAGCTGGTCGGGGCGCTGGCGGTCCATCCGGTAGCAGTGGCGGCCGGTTTGCTGGAGCTTTCGGATATCAGGTAGCCGGTGACGCCCACGTTGTCGGTTGCGCTCAGGCTGGAAACAGGCACGCTGAGCGATGCGGCGGTGGCCGGCATGGTGAAAGCGGTCAGCGACGGGGCGGTGGTGTCAGTGCTGGTGGTGCCGTTTTTGACGGTGATAGTCACTGCCGGGGATTGCCCGATGTTGCCGGCCGCGTCGTACGCCTTAGCAGTCAAGGGGTAGCTGCCGTCGGCAACCGACGTCGTATTCCAGCTGTAGCTGTACGGCGCGACATTGCCTGCGTACAGTAGCGACCCGTTTGCGTAAAATTCGACCTTGGTCACCCCGATATTGTCGCTGGCGCTGGCCGTGATTGCCACGGTGCCGCTCAAGGTGGTGCCGTTGCCGGGAGCGGTCAAGGAGACCGTGGGCGCGGTTGTGTCCTTGACGATGTTGACGACTACGTTGCTCGACTGACCGACATTGCCGGCGGCGTCGTACGCTTTCGCCATCAAGGTATAGGCGCCGGCGGCAAGCGCCGACGTGTTCCACGAGTAGAGGTAGGGAGTCGCCGTGTCCGTGGCCTGAAGCGCACCGTTTACGTAGAATTCCACCTTGGTCACCCCGACATTGTCGCTGGCGCTGGCGGTGACCGAAACAGTCCCGGATACCGTCGAGTTGCTGGCCGGAGCCGAAACGGCTACCGTGGGAGCGGTCGTATCAGGGGCGGCGGTGGTCCCGCCGCCGACCACGTAGTTGTCCGGGATGGCGGTGGTGCTTATTACCAAGTCGTCAAAAGCAACCCATCCCGTGGTTCCGACGCCTACCGAGTTGCCACCTATGGAAAAGCCGTTCCAGCCTGTTTGTGAACTGCCCGAAAGCAGCCATGCAGCATCGCTATAGTTGATCGGAGTTGCTATCCCGTCCACGGTGGCGGCGTAGATGCCATTGTTTGCCCCCACCGGGCTGTTGATCTTGACATGAATGTCTATGCGATGCCAGTTTCCATCTCGCCAGTTGATGCCGTTCGGGATCGTAAACGCCTTGTCGACGTACATCGATTGTCCAGCGCATTCGTAATTGGCGGTCGAGTTGTTCGGATCACAGCGGGCGGCCTGAATTATCCTCTGCGGGTAACCGGAAGAACTGCCCAAGTCCACAAAGGCCAGCGGAGAACCTTGCCCGCCGACGAAATATTGATAGAAATTTCCCGTCCCGTGATAACTCAGCGCCCTGAAGATTTTAAAGCTTGACGAGGCGCCGGCATTGAGGTTGGCCTGAGTCTTGACCCAGACCCGCAGGTACAATTCCGGGTATTGAGTCGGAAACAGCTTACTGATCACAGCGTCCCCGGTATAATCCACATTCGGGTAATTAGCGATGAACGCATGACCGCCGGTTGTGCCCGTCGTATGGTCGGTGCCCGCCGGCAATGGCCTGATCGACGCGAACGGTGACGTTCCCTCGGGAGGAAGCGTTCGATAATAACTGAATCCTGACGGAGCGTTGGCGCAGGTTCCGGAATAACATTCCGTGCCGTCCAGCGCACCATTTGCGTTCCATGTGACGCTATCGAAATTGGTCTCGAAGATAACGCCTGCATACGATGGTATTGCCAATAACAATGAGAAAATAAAAGTTATGATGCCATGGCAAAACATACTTTTCTTTAAACTGCGGGTAACCATACTTGCTTCCTCCATTTCCTGTTTTGCTTCTTGATTAAAGGCCGAACTTCTGTGGATAAGAGCCGAACTTCCGTGGATAAGCGCCACTACCATGAACGCTTACTTGAAACCCTTTCCCTCCCTTTGCTTCGAACTTTTGAGGCCGCGTCGTTCCAACCCAATCGCCGCGTTCCGCGGTCTGAATCGGCGCCTGAGTCGACGGCGCCTTATGGATCGGACCCTTTAAAACCTTTCTACATGTGGCTCCTCCTGTTTTTGACAAAAAAAAGCCGTGTTGTGTTTTTCACACAACCGGCTTTGGATTTATCGCAAAAAAAGCCGGGACCTGTATACCGTTATTGGTATTTCGGCGACCCGGCTGTCTCAGTAAGACCCTTTAGGCTTTCCGTCCCATTCTCGCGAATGGTTTAGTATTATCGTTTACCGCTCACAATGTGCTACCCTTATCGCACAAAGCCGTAGATATAGATGTGATCACGGTCACCAAAAACGCTATAACAAATACCAATAATACAATACAAAAATGGAGAATCCGGATAAGCATCTTTAATATCTTCTCGCGTTGCAAATCCAGACATTAGCGTACGAACACATTGCGTTCGACAACAACAAACAGGAACAAGCACTCCATCTGCTGCATCGGGCTGCCTGCCGTCACCTGCCTGCCGTCACCTGCTTGTCGGCGCCGTGGCAGATGGGCGGCGAGGCGCGGGGGAGGAGACAGTGCCGGAGATACGATAGTCCTCCGCGATGGGGGTGGTGCTGATTACCAGATCGTCGTAGGCGACCCATCCGGTAGCGGCGACGCCTACCGAGTTTCCGCCGATGGAAAAGGAGTTCCACCCCGTTCGTGAACTGCCGACGAGAAACCAGGTCGCGTCTGTATAGTTGATCGCAGTTGCCACCCCGTCTATGAAAGCAGCGTAGATACCGTTTCCGGTCCCTGCCGGGCTGTTAGCTTTGAGATGAACATCGATCCGGTGCCAATTTCCGTCACGCCAGTCGATACCATGAGGAATGGTAAATGCCTTGTCTACATACATCGATTGCCCGGCGCATTCGTATTGGGCCGTCGTGGCGCTAGGATCACAACGGGCCGCCTGAATAATCCTCTGCGGGTGGCCGGAAGAGCTGCCCAAATCGACAAAAGCCAGCGGGGAACCTCGCCCGCCGGTAAAATAGTGATAAAAGTTCCCCGATCCATGATAATTCAGCGCCCTGAAGATCTTTAAGCTTGAAGACGCGCCGACGCTGAAATCTGCCTGGGTCTTTACCCAGACCCGCATGTAGATCTCCGGGTATTGAGTGGAGAACAGCTTACTGATCACCGCATCCCCTTTATAATCCACGTTCGGGTAATAGGCTATGAATGCATGACCGGCGGTCGTGCCCGTGCTATGATCAGGGCCAACCGGCAAGGATCTGATGGAGGCGAAGGGAGGCGTTCCCACGGTGGAGACGGGGGGGAGCGATCTGTAAAAACTGAATCCCGGCGGGGCATTGGCGCAAGTCCCGGCATAACATTCCGTGCCGTCCAGCGCCCCGTCGGCATTCCAGACGTATCCGTCGAAATCAGTCTCGAAGATAACGCCGGCATTCGAGGTAGTGGCTAAAAGCAATAGGAGCATAAACGTCATCAAACCGCGGCGAAGCATGTTAGTTGCAATGCTGTTGAACATGATTGCGTCCCCCCGTTGTCGGTTTCACCTATCAAGTTTTCGGCGAATCCGCCCATATTTTGTCAAAACTATTATTGTCAGTTCTTTGCAGGCCGAGACTGCTCTTGCCAGTATGTATACGGAGGAGACGGCATACACCTTAGCGAATTCTTTTAAATTTGCGACTATAGCCCTTTTTTTAATCATCAAGGCGACCGGCATCAGCAGTAAACAAACAATTATTGGAAGGATGAAGATATTGGTTCCGCTTATCACCAGCACGACCAATACCATCGCAAGCATTATCGCAACAATCAAAGGCATAAAGGTGCTGGCGAAATCATCAACCTTGGCGTTGCTCGTCAAGAAATGCCTTAGGCTGAACATCCCTCTGCGCAGCTCTCTCCTAAATAATTCACCTACGGTTTTGGATTCTCTTAAGTGAATGGTGTCGATTCTCTTTTCCAAAAAAATGCGGTGTCGAGGCCTGACCCTCCTGCAGAAATCCACATCTTCCGCTGTCTCCAGTTGTGCGTTAAATCCGGCAATTTCATCGAAGACATTTTTTCTCACGAACAGGTTTGAAGTTCCGATCCATTCCGGGTAGTCGGGTCGTTCACTCCCGGTGAA
This sequence comes from uncultured Geobacter sp., assembly GCA_903925075.1. Classification (GTDB taxonomy): domain Bacteria; phylum Desulfobacterota; class Desulfuromonadia; order Geobacterales; family Geobacteraceae; genus Geomonas. The sequence goes on along the minus strand of CAIYDQ010000027.1, from coordinate 3,738 downwards.
TAGGTTGTACCATGCAGTCTCCACCCAGGTTGCATTGGTCGGGTCTGGTATTGCCCTCGTACCGACGATGGCAATCGTATGATCATGGAAATTTTCCAGACAATAACGTATCCATCGTGGATCGACCGCGCAATCGGCATCCAAAAAAGCCAGTATTTCCCCACGCGCGAATCTGCCGCCGCAGTTCCTGAGCTTCGAAATAGAATTTGAAAAATCCTTCACAACTTTGCATCCATGCCGTTTAGCTATGAGCGCCGTGCTATCGGCGGAGTCGTTATCCACCAGGATAACTTCACAACGTTGTTCAACACTACCTATCGATGCCTGCAAAGCATTGAGAACCTTGTCAATAGTCATCTCTTCGTTCTTAGCTGGAATAATTATGGAAACAAGCGGATCGTTCATGATCTTTCAACCTTCATGGCCGTTTAACCTTCAGGATCTTTTAACCAGTGAAATTACGGATTTTATCTTTCCGTTGTTCGTTTTTGGAATATCATCGACAAGCATTACGTTGATCGTGATAAAGGATCCTACTCTTTTCCTGAACTCGTTTAAAATTATATTTCGATCATCATCATTGAAATCACGACCCGGAACAATTCGCAATTCAAGGGTGGAAATGTCGCTTTGAACTATCTGGGCAAGTTTAACTGAGGCAATCCCTTTAAAGATAGGATCCAATCTCCCGATCAATCTACCATCCGGCAACAGCAAATAGTCGTCCTGCCGGCCGCAAATTTTTTTGATGATCGGAAAGTTTCTGCCGCAACTGCAAGGTCCTTCGCCCCATTCTGCAGTGTCGCCTATATCGTAGCGCAACAACGGCATCGCCCTGTTCATGAAGCTTGTGCATACCACTCGACCGACTTCCGCCGGCCCGACGGGATTGTCGGACTCGTCAAGAATCTCAACGATGCCATATTCCGGATGTACGTGATAGGTACCCTTCTCGCATTGCGACACATACAACGCCTGTTCGGTGCAGCCGTACTGATCGAAAACATGGCATCCGAAAACTTCTTCAATAAGGTCGCGCTGGTGATCGAACAGTGTCTCTCCACTGGTGAGAACCGCTCGCGGGTTGATTCCAGCCAGGTCCCTGTCTTTCAGAAATTTGGCTAGTACATAAGCCGCAGAAGGATAAGCTTCAATATACTCTGGTCGTATGCCCTGTAGCTTTTCAACATAGTACGGTAGATAATCATCGGACATATGATAGGATGAGAAAATATGGTTATCCATTGCCGCGTTATATCTCCAAAACACATTTGAACGTTGATTTGGCGGCACAATGACCCTGCCGCCAAACGTGGCATTGTGCCTACTGTTTTTGAGGCCGGCCCACTGATGATAGCGTGTTGTAAAGCAGTAAGATCCCCTTCGCGAAACATGATCGACGTAAATCCTGAGACTCTTCCCTGTCGTGCCGCTGGTATTCAAGGTAATAAGGCTGTTAGGATCGAAACGGGACGATATGAAATCCAATGGTCGAAGCCTGACCGTTTCTTTATCAAGAACCGGCATACTCCTGAGCACCTCGGTGGCGTCGTAATTGGCGCCCAGCGCGCGCGAATAGATCGGATTATCTTGATAGTATTTCACCGTGCTATATGAGTGATCAAGGATCTCTCGCAGCGATGACAACTGCTGTTCTTGCAACTGACGCTCACTAAGCCATTGGCTTTTCAGCAGGTTGCCTAGATATTTCACGTCAGGATTATAGTATCGTTCATAATACAGCTTGGCGCCATACACGGATAGCAATGCGTTTTGTAAAAACACAGGAGACATATTGTATATTGCATCCACATACTTTTTCACGATCACCTCGCCCTGCAATCATAATTGCAGAAGTTTACTGACATTATGTTGAAAATTATCTTCGGAATAAGACGACTTGACAACTTCATTTAATTTTTTAGTCAATTTGTTATGATTTTCCTCTTCTTGCAACCAGTTCATTTTATCCACAAAACTTCGATAATCTTCAAAATAAAGCACATCGTCGTACTCTACCAAACCCAAGCCATAGGCGCCCAAGGGCGTACTAATGACGGGACGAAAGCAGTTTCCCGCCTCAAGTATCTTTATCCTTGTGCCACCACCTGTGAGGACAGGGACCACTACGGCAAAACACTTTTCAAAAAATGGCATAACGTCGGGCGGATTCCGAATCAGGTCGATTTTGCCGTTTTGACCGCAAACTGTAACCAATTTATCGGATGGATCCTTGCCGACCACCAACAGGCCGATGTCTTGAAATTCGAGGGGCAACTTATTGAATATCTCCTTTATGAACCAGATTATGCCCATCTCATTGGGCTGATACGACAAAACACCTACAAACAACAAGAACTTGTTCCCGTGGCCGTTCTTAGCGTAATCAATTGGAATCTCTTGTTTCGGCGCGATATTCGGCACTACGTGCATTTTGGGTGTTTTAATGTATTTGGCCATAATTGCCCTGTCGGCCTCGGAACAGAGAATTATTTTGCCAAGTTCCAAACATTTTATCTGATATCTCCTGTAGACCATCTTATCAAAATAAGTTTTCAACAGTTCAAAACCGAATTTTTCTCCATTTATGGCATCGTATAAACAATCAGACATTATATCGTCCAAGTCCAATATTACTCTCTGCTTGTATTTATCCGGCAGGCTCAACAACGGATATGCATTCACCGCGTACCGGCAAAGTATCACGTCGTAATCCTCTTCCATGATAATAGCCTGTATGTAATTCACTGTATTACCGCCAAAGCTATTCACAATCCATGGCTTGCATTCGACGAATTTGTCGCGCAACACGGTCAAGATGCCTTTATTTTCGGCCGAATCAATGGGATCGAACTCTATATAGTGCTCTTTCCTGAACATCGATTCCGACGGCTCCGACGGTGCGTGAGATTTATAGCACATCAGATCAACCTCGCCGCGTTCCATGAAAAACCTGACGAAATGCATGGTCCTCATTCTATTGCCCTTGTTTTCAGGCCATGGATAATCTACGGAAATAATCAATGTTTTCATAAATCACATCCTTTTTGATTTTAACCGCGCCAGGCACCGGTTGGTCTTTATCCCCACAAGGGTCCGACAGACCCTCAGCAAACTGTCCCGGTAAAACAGCTTGTATTTCCAGCACTGAAAGAACATTTTCCGCGCCTGTTTATACTCATATCGGCCGAAATGCTGGGCGCCCAGCCCGTAATAAAAGTTGGCGTAGGCCTCAAAGTAGCTGTCTCCAAGACGTCCGCCCCTAAGCGGCGTCGGCAAGTGTTTAGTCAATATGGCCCGGGATCCTTCCATCATGCGCCGGTTGTCCTGCGACATGTTGCCCTGGTGCTTCAGATAATTCACCAGAGGCTTGTCGACGTAGTCGACCTCGTATTCTCTGGATATCCTGATCCAAAGATCCCAGTTCTCGGCCGCGCGAAACGACTCGTCGAAGCACCCCACCTGGTCGATCGCCCGTCGGGTCACCACCACCGAACCGCCCGTCATCCGGTTCTTCACCAGCAGTTGCCGATAGATGTCGCCCCGCATCCCGGGCTCCGGAAGAACGGTTCCGGTTATCCGGTCTTCGAGATCCACCTCATTGATTCCGCTGTAGACAAGCCCGACCCGCCCCCGGAACAGCGGCATCTGCAGGGAGAGCTTATCCGGATTCCAGGTGTCGTCGCTGTCCAAAAAGGCAATATACTCGCCGCTGGAGGCGGCAATGCCGTTGTTTCT
>CAIYDQ010000026.1 GCA_903925075.1 uncultured Geobacter sp. | reverse complement strand
CGATGGTTTTAGTCTACGAACGTGTAGACAGACGGATGGTAGATGGGGTTGGGTGCCACAATCTGGTTCAGGTTCGCAGTATTGAGGGGGAAAAGCAATGAGCGATTTCAATGACGCAATCCCCGTTGTTTTAAGGCATGAAGGGGGTTTCGAAAATAGTCCAAACGACCCCGGTGGAGCGACGGACTTCGGCATATCTTTACGATGGTTGCAGGCTAAGGGTTTGCTCGCAGAACTCGAAGCCGAAGACAAGACCCAGAATGAAGTCATGGCTATTCGCTCTATGACTAAAGAGCAAGCGATGGGTTATTACAAGGCGTATTTCTGGGACCCCCCTAAATACCAGAATCTTAACGCCCAAAGTATTGGAACGAAAGTTTTTGACAGTGCCGTGAATATGGGGGCTAGTCGGGCTCACAAACTTCTGCAGGGTATTCTGGGGTTGCCGCAAGACGGTATCCTCGGCCCTAAGACCTTCGCAGAAGCAAATGCAATATCGCCTTCCGTTCTCGTAGTGAAATACCAGACGGCTCAGGCACAATTTTATCGTGACCTCGTGGCTAAGAATCCAAAGTTGGACGTCTTTCTGGCAGGCTGGTTGAACCGCGCCTTCGACCGCAATTAGGAGGGTTATGCTAGGCGAGAAACCAAAAATACTCACGCTTGATGATGTGGGCACGCGATATAACCATTATCAGGAACTCCGCGAACTCTTCTCTGAAGGGATTGAAGTCGTCAAGCAAACTATGACCCACCAGCCGAACAATGACCGGAGTAAGAAGCGAATGGAGTCATTACAGCACGCTGTCAATGAGATTGACCATCGTATTGAGGTGCTCGCTGGGTATGCGGATTACGCGCATAGGTGGAGTAAGTTCGGGCGAGAACTTGATTCAATCGAGCCACACAAGACTGACCTGTTGGAGGGTTCTAATGTCCCTGAAGTCAAGCAAGAACAAGACCGGCCCCTTCCCCCCTGTCCGAAGCGTGATAGCGAGGATCGCCAAGAACCGTATGACTACACTTGCTGAGTTCCGTGCGGCAGGAATTAAACTGAGGTACATAGACGAGGGTGTGTTCCGGCAGGTATACAAAATTTCAGGTTGCCCGCTAGTGGTGAAGTTCCCGATAGACAAAGACGGAATCCAGCACTCGATTTCAGAGGTAAATCGTATCAAGAGGTTGAGCAAGATAAAAGAACTCGTGCCGCACCTTCCGAAGGTGCATTATCACGACAGAATGAACGGCGTTTTGGTGATGCAGTTTTATCCCAGACCGAAGGATGACGCGGAGACGGTGGAGTTGTTGGGGAAGATTATCAAGAAACTCGTGAGCAGGATTGCCCGAGTGCAGATGGGCGATATACACGCAGATAACGTCAGAAAGCGGCGAGGGGATTGGATGAGCGCCGTATTCACGGACCTGGGGTATTAGTTTTTTAGAAATAAAAGGAGGAAGTATGAGAGGAACAGATTTACCCGCAACATTACCCGAAGTGGTTACACCTGTGCTAGCGGAGGGCGTGGATTTCAACATCCCCCTTTCAGATGCTCAGAAGTTGACTATTACCAACATTCGTTTGCGTCGTAGCACGATTCAGCGCCAAATCGCTGAACTACAGACTCAGGACGCGAAATTAGAGGGGTTCTTTCCGGGCGAACTGATGAAAATCGCGTTCACCAACAAGATTGACATGGAGAATTTTGTGTTAAGCGATAATCTGGAAATCAAGCCTAAGGACAAAAACCCCCGAGGGCCGCAATTGCGAGCATAAACGACTTCACGAATCCCCGGTTTTCATTTTTGTTGAGGGTGCCCCCGTCCGAGAAATCGGGTAGCGGGGGCCATTTTTATTTGGGTTTAATCGTTATAGGGCCGTCCAATTGACCTGCGTACCCGGCAACAAACCCCCGGACACGGAAACAAAGGCTTCGAGTTGATTACGGAGGGTGATAAAGTTTGTCTGCTGCGTTGTCAGTGCGGCACCCACTAAAGTACCTCCTCCTGATTGACTTCCATACGTGTAAGACCACGCGCCCGTGTTGAGGTTAAAGGTAACTACTAACACGTAGCTATTTGCTATGGCGGCAGCCCCTTGATTAAGGGCCAGAGGACTTCCGGTTAATGCAGGCCCGATGTTGTAATAGACAGTCAACATCATGCCTTGAAAATCGTAATTGCAACGGGTAGCCGCACCGATTAAATCATTTTCGGTAACTCCGTTGAGGGTGAAAGAAACAGGGGTTGTTAGTGTTATACTCATTAAAGCTCCTTAGGTCTAGGATGGGTTACCCATGACGTGGTAGTTAAAGGTCTGCGTTCCGCTGCTTGCATAAGAAATAGTGAATCCTGTTGTGCTCGACGCAGACAGATAGAACGCTCCCGCGTTGCTTGTTGGAGTAACTACAACGGTAGGAATGCTAGTATACGCGGTCGCGTAAATAACGGAGACGGAAGTCCCGCCGGTTTGAGTTAATGTTCCCGTTTGGGATGTATAGGTCCCTGCAACCCACGGGCCGCCCGATACTCGGGTAAGTATCAGGGATGTGGTGCTAGATACTGTAGTTACCGTGGCTGTCGAAGACGCTAAACCGGAACCTCCTGTCCACCCTGTCGCTGACAAGGTTACGGTATCGCCTACGGTGAAACCTTCCGTAGAAGTCACTGTAAAAGTCGCTGTCGCTGCACCAACAGCTACAACAACTGTCGCTGCTACGATGCCTGTAGGGGCAGACGATACCGAACCACCCATATCTGCGCTATAGTTGTTTATACGAGAGAGTGCCAGGGTGCCCGCCGTGCTTGTCGCCAAGCCCGTACCTACGCCAGTTACTCCCGCGCTGACTCGGGATAATCCAGTATCCGCAACAGCACCCGCCGGATCGACGTTGCTTGACCATCCAAAAGGCTGGGCACTGCCCCCCCTAAACGCTCCCGACAGGATTTCCCATATGCGCGTGCCCCCCACTGCAAGGATTGTAGTAGCCCCACCTCCGGGGTTTAAGGTTAAATTACCATTAGGTGAATTCAAAGCAGCGCTGGCACTGTTAGAATCTCCGTTTAAGGTTAAACTTGACGTGGCTATCGTGACTG
>CAIYDQ010000025.1 GCA_903925075.1 uncultured Geobacter sp. | reverse complement strand
TTGACGCCATGATGGCTCGTGCCTCTTCGGGGTGCTCGCGGGCGAAATCAACGAATGGCAGCACCACGAAGGCGGGAACTCCACCTTGATAGATCGTTTGAATTTTAGCAGGTTCGATCATCGCGTTTTTTCACCTCTTCTATGCGGATAATTCATACTGGAACTGACGGAAGCCGTCAAGGGAAAGTAGCCCGTCCCTCGCCGGCACTGACCAGATCTTCCCCCGCAAGGTTAAACTGGTTGACCGCCTACCGCAAATTGACTAGTATCGATGCGAGCATGGCGCAATGTCCCAATCCACCTTTGACGACGGTACTCTACGATTGCAGACTCATCCCTACATAATCACGGTTGCCTCGGAAAAAGGGGGGGTCGGCAAGACTACCCTCGCCACTAATCTCGCCATTTATCTGAAGGCGATGCGCGAAGATCTTCCCGTTACCATCATTTCCTTCGACAATCATTTCACCATCGACCTTATGTTCAAAATCAACGAGCCGAAGGTCGGCGGCACCGTGCGCGACCTGTTGATGGGTAGGCCGATGAACGAGCTGTTTCAACTCGGACAGTACGGCGTGGGCTATATACCCTCCTCAACCGGGCTGGAGAATATTCAGTACCTTTTCGGCGCGCCCATGGCCTTGGCGCGCCTGCTGGCCGGCTCCGGCGTCGCCGGTATCGTGATCATCGACACCAGGCCCGAGTTGAATGTCTTCACCTTGAACGCGCTCTACGCCGCGGATCAGGTGCTGGTTCCGGTGAAGGACTTGCCCAGCCTGGAAAACTGCAAGAATATTTTCGCCCTCTTCGACAGGTACGGCATCGAAAAAAAATCGCTGACCTTGCTCCCCTGTCTCATCGACGGGCGGATCAGGTTCGAGGGCGCCCATCGCGACCAAAAGAGCCTGTTGCAATCGCTCGCCGCCGATCGCGGCTATCACTGTCTCGATCTCTCCATTTCCAAGAGCCCGAAGGTCGAGAGCCTGGGCACGAACCCCGACGGCAAGATCTACCCCATCTTGACCCATGCCCGCGGCACCGAGGTCTTCAAGCAGTACGCCTTGCTTACCCGGCACATATTGAGGGAGTTCGATGCGACCAGGGAACCGCGCTGCCAGTACAACAGCACCTTCGATCGACAAAGGTACCTGAGAGAGAAGGACGCCTATCTGGCGCGCTTGGAATCCCTTGCGGAGCGTTGCCCGATCTGCGGGGTGGCGCTGGCGGAAGGCCCGGAGCGCCGCCGTTTCTATTACGAAACCTCTGATGGCGTCACGCGCGGTTTCCTGCACAACGACTGCTTCGTCGAAATGCTCTGCGGCACGCTGTACGGGCCCTACGACCATTCGCAGGGCGTCAGGATCGCGCGTCCCTTGATCATCGAGAACGCCTGCAGGTCGGTTTCCTTGTTTATGCCCGGATTATTGGGGGATGTGGACATACTGGATTTCAGGCAGTTCGATCCTGCCTGTCGGCTGATATTCCGCAGGGAAGTGCCGTTGGCCGGCTTTGCTGGGGAGGAACAAAACAAGTCGCGGCAGCGCCTGCACTTGCTGCTCAATCAGGCTCAGGTCGGCTTCGCCGGCAGGCTGCGGGCGGGAAGCTGGCTGGCCGTGCATCCGGTCGATCCGGCCAATCCCGAAAAGGTGTTGCGCGAGGACAACTATCAGGCCGTTCGACGACTACAGACCAGGATAGTCGATAGCCGGGAAGACGCATATCCCTCCCTGCCGACCTGTTTGAACTAATCCTAAATCAAACAGTCGATTGCCACAAAAAGGCACAAAATTCACAAAAATGAACCGGATATCCATCCAGACTTGCACACCATTCCGCTGACTCGGTTGAATCTAAGTCCTTGGTTATTTTTGTGCTTTTTGTGCATTTTTGTGGCTATCAGGTTCTGGTAGCGCGATGATGCCGATCGCTTCCAGCTCCTTCAACACTGCCGCCTGCATCGCCTCAAGCTGTTCGGCAACCGCGGGCGTCAGCTCGGTGTCCATTTCGATCGATCCGGGCTGCACGCCGATCAGAACCATCTCTCCCGGTTCATGCCCCATGAGCCTGGCCACGGCCAGCAGATCCTTCAGCCCCATCTGGTGCGGCGATATCTTGGTCTCCAGGGCTATGGGGAGTTCTTCGCCGGCCAGCCGAACACGGGTTCCCGGCGCCTCACCGGTTTCCACGGCATCGACCAAGATCAGATGGCTGATCCCCTCCAGCATCGGCAACAGGTCCAACCCCAGCGTACCGCCATCCACCAGTTCGACGTCTGCCGGGAAACGGTAGCGGCGTTGCAGCGACTGCACGACCTTCACGCCTACGCCGTCGTCGCTCATCACCGTGTTGCCGATCCCCAATACCAGCACTCGGGGCGCTACCTGGTCGCTGCCGCTATTCATGACTCCTCCCTGATCTCCGCCGCTCTCTTCCGACCCGATCTGCGCCGCTCTCATCCGATGTACTTGCGCAGCATGCCGAACAGGTCTTCGCGCATGGTCGGCTTGGTTAGGGTGTCGTCGAAGCCGGCGGCGAGATACTCTTTGCATTCCTCGACCATGGCGTGCGCCGTGTAGGCGATGATCGGCAGGGGATTGTCCCGGTCTTGATCGCTGCCGCGTATGGCCCGGCAGACCTCGCTGCCGCTGAGATCCCTCATGCCGATCCCCATCAGCACCAGGTCGATGGGGCCGTGCTCGGCAAGGGCCAGCGCCAGCGCCTCCCGGCCGCTGACCGCCTCCATGACCGTGTAGGGTAACCCGGTGAGCATCGCGACGATCAGCTTGCGGTGCAGGGCGTTCTCGTCGCACAACAGGATCTTTTTGCGCTCTTGCTGCTCCGTCACTGCTTCCTCCGGCCTTGGCGCTTCGTGCTGGATTCGTTCACGGCGCGCTCCAGTTGTCCGTCGGCAGCACCAGTTGAAAGGCGCTCCCTTTCCCCGGGCCGTCGCTTTCGGCCCAGATCGATCCCCCGTGCAGTTCGAGCAGTTTTCTGGTCAAGGCCAACCCCAAGCCGGTCCCTTCGAAATCGCGGGTGGCGGTGGTGTCGGCCTGCTCGAAGGGGTTGAAGATGCGTTGCAGGTCTTCCTTTTTTAAGCCGATGCCGGTGTCGGCAATGGTAATGCGCAGCGACTGCCGGGGAAGGCCCGTCTCCGAGCCGGCGGGGGCGCTCCAGGGACCGGCGGCGACGCTGACTCTCCCGCCGGCGGGGGTGAACTTTATGGCGTTGGCGAGGACGTTGTAGATTATTTGCTTCAGCTTGCGCTCGTCGCCTCTGACGCTGGCGGGGAGGTCGGGCGCGTAGGCTTCCTGGAGCTGGACGCCGCCCCGGTGGGCGAGTTCCTTCACCATGATCAGGCTGTTGCCGAGCAACTCGCGGATCGAGACGTCGGTCAGCTCCAATTGCACCATGTCGGCTTCCACTTTGGACAGGTCCAGGATGTCGTTGATCAGATCCAGCAGATGCCGGCTGCTTTGCTGCACGTAGCCTAGATATTCCTCCTGCTCCGGGTTCAGCGGCCCGAAGGTCTGGGAGAGCACCACGTCGTTAAAGCCTATGGTGGCGTTCAAGGGGGTGCGCAATTCGTGGCTCATGTTGGCCAAAAAGGCGCTCTTGGCCCGATTGGCCGCCTCCGCCTGCTGCTGGGCGCAGAGGAGCTCACGGGTCCTGTCGGCGACCTTTTGTTCCAGGTTCAGCGAATGATCCCGCAGCAAGGTGTAGAGGGTGGCGCTTTCCAGCGCGTAGGCGGCGTTGCTCAGAATGATGGAGAGCGCGTTGAGCGACGGGGGGTCGACTTTCGACTTTTTGCAGGGGAGCAGGGCCGCGAACATGCCGCGTATGCGGGACTGGGTGGAGAGAACGTGCAACACCAGGGTCTTGTCGCCGGAGCCTGCGGGATGCAGCACCGGATGGTTTTGGTTCAGCGCCCAGGCGAAACTGCCATCGGCGATCCTGGCCGAAACTTCGCGCTCGATCTCGGGTTTGCGGTGCTCGGGATAGCAGTCGGCCAGTTGGAAATCGCTGTCGTCGGTGGTCAGGTAGAAACCGACGCAGGCAAAGGCCAGCAGCCTCTTGACCTGCTGCTGGGTGGCCTTGAAGATGGCGGCGCTGTCTCTGCCTCTGTTGAGATCGGCCTGAAACTCGCTGCTGGAGGTCAGTGTTTCCAGGATGCCGGCATAGTTGCGGTTGCGCTCCTCCAGATAGAGATTGCGCTCCTGCGACCTGTTCAGTTCCTCTCTTAATTTTGCCAGTTCGTCGCTCACGTATCCATCCATCCATCCTGCCTGCCGGGCGTCATCAGCTGCCGGTGTGCGCCTTGGCAACCGGGGAATTCGGGTGCTGAAGTCCATGCTGCGCTTAGAGGCTCTTGACGATTTCCTTGGCGATGGTCTCAAGCGACGCCACTACGTCCACGACGCCGGTGGCGATGGCGGCCTTGGGCATGCCGAACACCACGCAGGAGGCCTCGTCCTGGGCGATGATGTGCGCGCCGCCGCGCTTCATCAGCCGAATCCCGGTGGCGCCGTCGCTCCCCATGCCGGTCATGATGACTCCGGTGGCGCGCCCCGGGTAGATCTGCGCTATGGAGCGAAATAGATAGTCGACCGAGGGGCGGCAGTTGTTTTCCGGCGGATCGTCGGTGATGCGGATCAGCTTGGAGCCGTCGGCCGCCAGCGCGACCTTCATCTGCCGGCCGCCGGGTGCGATGTAGACCGTGTCGGGCAGCACTTTCTCGTCGTGCTTGGCTTCCTTGACCAGCAGCCCGCAGCGGCTGTTGAGGGTGTCCGCCAAGGATGCGGTGAAGATGGGCGGCATGTGCTGCACGATGAACACCGGCACCCCCAGGCTCGCCGGCAGAGACGGCATCATGTCGGTCAGCGCCTTGGGGCCGCCGGTGGATATGCCGATGGCCACGGCATCGATGCGTTGCGGCCTGGCGGAGGTCGCCGGCGCGGCTGCCGCGGCCGGCTGCGCCGGGGGGAAGGGCCTGGCGGTTGCCGACGGCGTTGATGTTGGCGATGGCGGCGATGGCGGCGATGTTGTGGACGCTGTGGACGACGTGGCCGTTGTGGACGTTGTGGACGTTGTGGCCGTTGTGGACGACGCCGAGCCGGCCGATGATGCCGAGCCTGCGGATGGCGCCGATGGCGCCAGGCCTGCCCAGGCGGGGCGCGGCACGGTTGACGCGGGGGCGAACGGACGGGGCGCTGCCGCCGGCGCCGGACGCTTACGCTCCTTTTGGGCCAGGAAGGCCTTGAAGCGCGGGGTCAAGGCGTCCTTGATGGCTAACATGTTCTCCTGCGCCGAACCGCAGTCGGGCTTGGTGATGAAGTCGAAGGCGCCCAGATCGAACCCTTTCATGGTGAGATCTCCCCCTTGCAGGGTCAGGCAGCTTACCAGGATGGCTCCCACTTCCAGCGATTCCCGACGGATGGCCTCCAAAAGCTCCAGTCCGTTCATGTCCGGCATTTCCATGTCCAAGGTCAGGATGTCGGGCTTCAACGACCTGATGCGGGTCAGGGCGATCCTGCCGTTGGCGGCGGTGCCCACCACCTCGACCCCGGGAATGGCGGCGGCGGCTTCGCTTATCACTTTTCGAAACAATATGGTGTCATCGACTACCAGAACCTTGAGCGCCATAGATATCCCCCGGGCTATTCGTGGTTCAGGATTGCGTCCAAATTCAGCAATCCCACCAAGCCATCGCTGCTGCGGATGACGTTCTCGAAGAACCTTCCCTGTACCGCGTTCAGGTTCGCCGGCGGCGGCTGCAAAGCTTCGCCGTCCACCGCGATCACGTCGATCACCTCGTCCACCAAAAGCCCCACCGATTCGCCCAGGTCGTCGACGATGATGATGCGGCTGAGGTCGGTCGGCCGGCAGGCGCCCAATAGCAGCCGCTTGCCCAGATCGATCACGGTCACGATGCGCCCGCGCAGGTTGAGGATGCCCACGATGTAGCCGGGCGCCTGCGGGACTTCGGTGATCTCCACCACCTTGATGATCTCCTGGATGTGCAGGGTGGATATGCCCAGCAGGGTCGCGCCGATGGCGAAGGTCGATGCCAGCGGAATGTCGTCGAGTTCGTCGCTTGCGTACATGCGGTGTGTCTCCTGTTCAGGGGGAGTTGCCCCTGAAATTGCTTTTTCCACGCCATCGGCTCGTAGGATGTGGTGAGGCACGAACCGCATCGGTTTGCAATGATGCGGTTCACGATGTTCACCACATCCTACGGGTATGTTTACGGTGCGAATAGATGCCCGCGCCTAAAATTTCTTTTTCCACGCCATCAGCGCGGAGGTCAGTTTCAGGGATATGGCGGCGAAGGCGCCGTCGCCGGCCATCAGTTGCTCCGCGTCGCGCCTGTTGCCGGCCAGGGCGTGCTCCGCGACCTTGGCCGCGGTTTTATGGAATTCGGCGTGCATCTCCCGGATGGCCGCGTAATCGGCGGATTGCTTCACCGAATCGGGGATCGAGCCGCCGTAGAACCATTTCCCGAAGGCGCAGACGTTGTCGACGCGCACGTTGTCTATCGAGGTGTCCATCTTGCCGGACTCGATGGCCTGCTTCAAGCGGATCTTCCAGACGGCGTGCGCACCGACACCCTTGTCGATCTGCTGCTTGTCCACGCCCGCCGGCTGCCTGGCGCTCTCGCTCTTCGCCGCTTGCGCGACGGCGCCGTCCCGGTACCGGTACCGGCCGGCCATCTCCTTCAACTGCCCGGCCAGCTTCACCAGACCGTCCGAGTTGGCCAGGATCTGCGAGCTGTTGGCGGTTATCTCGATCACCGAATGGTGCACCTCGCTCACGTCCCGGGCGATGGTTTCCGCCACGTCGGCCGACTGGGCCACGTTCTGGTTCACTTCCTTGGCGCCGTAGGCCGCCTCGGAGATGTTGGCGGCGATGTCGCGGGAAACGGCGGATTGCTCCTCGATGGCGATGGCGGTGCTGGAGATGATCTCGTTCACTTCCCGGATCACCCGGGAAATGGACTCGATTTCTGCCACCGTTTCCCCCGTCGAGCTCTGGATGTTCTCGATCTTCTCGCGAATCCCCTCGGTGGCGGCGGCGGTCTGTTTGGCCAGCTCCTTGATCTCGCCCGCCACCACGGTGAACCCTTTGCCGGCGGCGCCGGCCCTGGCCGCCTCGATGGTGGCGTTCAGGGCCAGGAGGTTGGTCTGGGCGGAGATGGCGGCGATGGTCTCCGTCACCTTGCCGATTTCGCGGGCCGCCCGGCCCAGCGCCTCCACCTGCTCGGTCACCCTCTCGGTACGCTCCACCGCCTGGCTGGTGATGCCGCGCGCGCTTTCGGAGCTTGCCGCCACCTGGTCGATGGTGCTGGTCATCTGCTCGGTGGCGGCGGCCACCGTGTTGATGCTGCCGGTGGCCTGGAACATGGCCGAGGCCACCGTGGCCATGCTGACGCTCATCTCCTCCGCCGCGGCGGCCACCCCCTGGCAGAGCACCGCCGACTGTTCGGCGCAGCCGGTGGTGGTCATGGAAATGCTCTGGAAGGCCGCGGACGACGAGGAGAGGGTCTGCACGCCGCCGGCGATCTCGGCGAAGATCCCGCGCAGGTTTCCCCCCATCCGGTCGATGTCCGCCGCCAGGGCGCCGATCTCGTCCTGGCGGCCCATCTCCAGGGTCCGGGTCAGATCGCCGTCGGCGATCAGCTTCACGTGCTCGCGCAGCCGCAGGATCGGCGCGACGATGCTTTTCTTGAAGAAGAAGAACAGCACCGCCAGGATGGCCAGGAAAAAGAAGACCCCCACGGCGGTGATGGTGGTCATCATCTTCTTGGCGCTCCCCACCCCCTCCTCCAGCGAGGTGGTCAGCAGCAAACCGCCGTTGAAGCGGGCCTTGGCGTCGTGGCAGGCGTGGCAACGCTCCTCGTTCTCCATCGGCAGCGCCAGGGTCAGCACCCGCTTGCCGTCCAGCGTCTCGGCGAGCTCCTGAACGGAGCCGGCCGCCAGCGCCTTGCCCATGAGTTCGTTGCCGGTGCCCTTCTTCCATTCCCGGGCCTTGTCGTCGAAGAGCCGCACGTCCAGGATCGAGCTGTTGGACTTGATGTCGGCGATGTAGCCGCTGAAATCCTTCATGGCGCCGGTGGTCATCTGGCTCAAGAGGTCGTGCTTCACGGCGCGCACCAACTGGCGCCCGTGCTGTTTTTGCTGCTCTACGGTCGCCCCGTACATGAGGTAGAGGCAGGACACCCCCATGACCGTGAAACTCAGGGTGAGGGTGGCGCCGATGATGACGAGCACTTTGTTGGTGAGCTTGGACCGCATGAAGACCCCTTTACCGTTGCCGATTAGAATTTGAAGCGACTGCTCAATTCTCCGAGTTTCTCCGAGAGCCGGGCCAGGTCCTCGGCGCTCTCCAGCACCTGGGCGGAGCCGTTGGACATCTCCCGCACCAGCTGGTTGGTGTCGGAAATGTCGCGGGCGATCCCCTCGGAGGCGCCGGAGGTCTGGTTGACGTTCTGGTTCACCTCCTGCATGCCGTGGGCGGCCTGCGAGATGTTGGAGGCGATTTCCTGGGTCACCGTCGCCTGCTGGTCGATGGCGATGGCCGTGCTGCCGATGATCTCGTTCACCTCCTGGATCACCCGGGAGATCTTCTCGATCTCGCGCACCGTCTCGGCGGTCGAGCTCTGGATGTTCTCGATCTTGTCGCGGATCCCCTCGGTGGCGGCGGCGGTCTGCTGGGCCAGTTCCTTGATCTCGGTGGCAACGACGGTGAACCCCTTGCCGGCGGCGCCGGCGCGGGCCGCCTCGATGGTGGCGTTCAGGGCCAGGAGGTTGGTCTGGGCGGAGATGGCGGAGATGGTCTCGGTCACCTTGCCGATCTCCCGGGCCGCGGCTCCCAGCGCCAGGATCTGCTCGGTGACCTTGCCGGCCTGGATCACCGCCTGGCCGGTGATGGTGCGGGACTTGTCCGAATTTCTGGCCACGTCGGCGATGGTGACGGTCATTTCCTCGGTGGCGGTGGCCACCGTGTTCACGTTCACCGTGGTCTGCTCCATGGCCACCGACACCGACATCATGTTGGCGCTCATCTCCTCGGCGGCGGCGGCCACCCCCTGGGTGCTGCAGGAGGACTGCTCGGCGGAGGAGGTCAGCTGGCGCGACACCGCGGAGAGCTCGGTGGCCGAGGAGGAGATGGTCTGCACGCCGCCGGCTATGTCCGCGAACATGGACC
Organism: uncultured Geobacter sp.; assembly: GCA_903925075.1. Taxonomy (GTDB): domain Bacteria; phylum Desulfobacterota; class Desulfuromonadia; order Geobacterales; family Geobacteraceae; genus Geomonas. Next base: position 66,248 of record CAIYDQ010000025.1, on the reverse strand, counting down.
TCAGGTTGGCGACCATCCCCTGCATGGCCAGCATCATCTGGCCGGTCTCGTCATGGCCGCCGACCTGCACCTCGACGGTCAGGTCGCCGTCGGAGATCTGCTTGAGCGTCACCACCGCTCCCCTGAGCGGCTTGGCGATCAGCGAGCCGAGCAGGTAGGCGAGCACCATGAACACCACCATCAGCAGGGCGGTGCCGGCCAGTATCTTCCAACGCAAGGCGCTGACGTCGCGCTGGATGTCGTCGATGTAGACCCCGGAGCCTATCACCCAGCCCCAGGGCTTGTAGAGCTTCACGTAGGAGACCTTGGGAGTGGGCGTCCCCCCCTTGTCCCAGATGTAGTCGACGAAACCCTCGCCGTTGGCCTTGCAGACCTCCACGAAGGCCATGAACAGCCGCTTGTTATTGGAGTCCTTGATTTCCGAGAGATCCTTGGCGTTTAGCTCCGGCTTCAACGGGTGCATGATCATCACCGGCTTCAAATCGTTGACCCAGAAATAGTCGTTGGAGCCGTAGCGCAGCTTCTCCAGCTGCTGCAGCGCCCCTTTTTGCGCCTCCTCGCGGGTCAGCTTGCCGGAGGCCGCCTGCGCGTCGTACTGCGCCACCACTTGGCTCGCGGTTTCCACCAGGTTGCGGATGGCGAAGCGCCTTCCCCGGGTGGCCTGTTCCAGCACCGCCGGTATCAGGAACAGAAATACGCTGGCCACGATCATGAAAATGATCGCGTAGCAAAGCAGCATGATCTTTTTGCTGATGCTCAGATTGTCAAAAAAAGTTTTTACCCGGTTCATCGCGTGGCACCTCCTGGCGCTTCATATTATGGGCAGTTGCCGTCGGTCTTAGACGACGAATCTGCCGCTCATGTCGTTCAGTTGTTCGGCCAGCTTGGCCATGCACTCGGCGCTTTCCAGCACCTGGCTGCTGCCGTGGGAAATCTCCAGCACCGACTGGTTGGTCTCCGAGATGTCGTGGGCGATGCTCCCCGCCACCCCCGAGGTCTGGGCCACGTTCTGGTTGACCTCCTGCATCCCCTGGGCGGCCTGGAAGATGTTGGCGGCGATCTCCCTGGTGACGGTCGCCTGCTGTTCGATGGCGGCGGCCGTCCCCCCGATGATCTCGTTGACCGTCTGGATGGTCCGGGAGATCTTCTCGATCTCCTCGACCGTCTCGGCGGTGGAAGCCTGGATGTTCTCGATCTTGTCGCGGATACCTTCGGTGGCGGCGGCGGTCTGCTGGGCCAGCTCCTTGATCTCGGTGGCCACCACGGTGAATCCCTTGCCGGCGGCCCCGGCGCGGGCAGCCTCGATGGTGGCGTTCAAGGCCAACAGGTTGGTCTGGGCCGAGATGGCGGCGATGGTCTCGGTGACCTTGCCGATCTCGCGCGCCGCGCGGCCGAGCGCGGTGATCTGTTCGGTCACCCTTTCGGTTTGCTGCACCGCCTGGCCGGTGATGACCCGGGCCCGGTCGGAGTTCTTGGCCACCTCGGCGATGGTGGTGGTCATCTCCTCGGTGGCGCCGGCCACGTTGTTGACGCTGACCGTCGACTGCTCCATGGCGGCCGACACCGTCAGCATGTTGGCGCTCATCTCTTCGGCCGCCACCGCCACTCCCTGGGCGCGCGACGAGGAGTTGCCCGCGGAGGAGGTCAACTGCCGGGAAACCGCGGAAAGCTCGGTGGCCGAGGCGGAAATGGTCTGCGCGCCGCCGGCCAGTTCGCCGAAGACCGCACGCAGCTTGTCCACCATCAGGTCGACGGCGCCCAGCACGCTGTCGCCGCTCGCCGCCACGGCCCGGGGGTCCTTGGAGAGGTCTCCGCCCGCCACCCTGCGGACCACCTCCAGCACTTGGCGCGGGTCGCCTCCCAACTGCCGGCTCACCTGCCGGTTGATGGAGATGGCCACCAGCAGGGAAATCAGCAGCGCGGCGGCGGCCAAAAGCAGCACCGACGCCTGGGTCTTCTTGCCGTTGTCGGTGGCGCGCGCCACGATCTCCTCCATGCTCTTATCCATTTTCTGGGAGAACTCGGTTACCAGCGCCTCCGATTGGTGGGTCGCCTCCTTGTACTGTCCGATCGCCTTGTTGGCGTCGCGGGTGTTTTTGATCCGGCCGGAGGCGATGTCGGCGCAGACCTTGTTGAAGCCGGCCGCATAGGCCTCGGTCTGCTTCCTGACGCTGGCTATGGTCTCCCTGTCCCTGGCGCCGTCGGGATAGGCGGGGTCGGAGACCAGCTTTTCCGAGGCGTCCACCCTCTTCAGGAAGTGGTCCAGGGTTTCGTCCCATTTTTTCTTGTATTCCTCGGTTTTGGCCTCGTCGCCGATGTTTATGAACAGATCCTTCTCGTAGCGCCTCATCATGTTGATGTTGGCCCGCGAGCGCTGGCCGTTTTCCATCAGCTTTCCCTGCTTGAAGGCCAGGTCGTTGACGTTGTTTCGCAACAGACCGATGCCGAAAAGGGCGGCGAGGCTGATGCCGACGGTTAGCGACAGCACGATGGCGAAGCTGGCGATGAGGCGGGTCTTGAGCGTCATGTTCTCTAACATTTTTTTTCCTCTCCCAAGGGGGGAACAACGGCCTAAACCGGTCAGTGGAGTTGTCGGGCTACAGCGATAGGGCGGCGATCGCTTCCAGCAGTTTTTCGCGGTCCAGCTTGACCAGGTAATTGGTGAGGCCCGCCTGCCGGCCGCGCTCGATGTCCTCCTCGCCGGCCAGCGAGGTGACGGCGATGATGGGGAGGGTGCGGAAACGGTGGTCTCCCCTGATCCGCTTGGTCAACTCGTAGCCGTTCATGTTGGGCATCTCGATGTCGGTGACCACCAGGTGGATCGGCTCCTCCTGGCGGTCGAGGGCCTGCCAGGCGAGCTGGCCGTCCTCGCAGCCGATCACCTTGTACCCTTCGTCCTCCATGAACCTTCTCACCTGAGCCCGGAAGAAATCGGAATCCTCGGCCAAGAGCACGGTCTTGGCGGTGGCGCCGCCGCGGATCAGGCGGCGCTCCGCGAACCATTCGGGGTGCAGCGTCTCCACCAGCTCGAAGATGTCCACGATCACCAGGGTGCGCTTCTTCAGGATCACCGAGCCGAGGATCCCCGGCTGGCGCAGGATGCTGCTGTCGATGGCGATCCGGCACTCGGCCGAATCCACCGGCTGGTTGGCCACCAGCCCGATTTCGTGGCCCGCCACCTCGAAGACGATCACCACCAGGTCCCGGGTCAGGTCCGGCCCGTCCACCAGGGCGGTGTCGTTCACCATCACCAGCGGCATGACCTGGCCGCGGTACTGCATGACCCGCCGGCCGCCCACCGTCTCCACGTCCTTGGGGGCGATCTTCTCCACCCGCGCCACCAGCTCCAGCGGCACGGCGAGCTGCTGCTCGGCGCCGTAGTGGAAGGTGAGCAGGGCCTGGATCTCGGCCTCCTCGCCTCCCGCGATCTGCAGCTTTTTCTGGTCGCGCGCCGTGGCGGCGGCCGCGTCGATGCCGCTGACCGCGGCCAGGCCGGGGGCGTCCAGGATCAGGGCCACCTTGCCATCCCCCATGATGGTAGCGCCGGCAAACTCCCGGATATGCTTCAGGCGCCGCCCCAGGGGCTTCACCACGATCTCCTCGGAGTCGAACAGCTTATTGACCACGATGGCGTATTGCATGGCGCCGGTGGTGACGATCACCAGGTTGAGGTCGCCCCCCGCCTGCTGGCCGTCCGCGCCCCGGCTAAGCGGGGCGGGGAGGTCGCGCTGCCCGTCGTCCGTCGCCGGGTCCGCGGCCGGCTCCGCGGGCGACGCCTTGGCCTGCGGGCGGGAGGGGAGCCGGGCGCGGCCGGCGAGGAGCGGCCGCTCTTCCGGGGAGGTCGGCGCCGCGATCTCCAGCGCGTCGGCCAGCCGCACGATCGGGATGATGCTGCCGCGCAGCATGAGCACGTCGGCGTCCCCCACCTGTTCGATGCGCTCTTTGACCTGTTCCGCCGGGATGCGGATCGCCTCCACCACGTTGGCCTGGGGGATGGCGAAGCGCTGCCCCTGCGCCTCGACGAACAGCGAGGGGATGATGGCCAGGGTCAGCGGCAGCTTGATCCTGAACACCGAGCCCTTCCCCAGCTCGCTCTCGATCTCGATCTGGCCGTTCAGGCGCTCGATGTTGGTTTTCACCACGTCCATGCCGACGCCGCGGCCGGAGATGTCGGTGATGGTCTCGGCGGTGGAGAAGCCGGGCATCATGATCAGGAAGCGCTTCTCCTTGTCGGAGAGCTGCCGGACCTGCTCGTGGGTCAAAAGCCCTTTGGAGATCGCCGCCGCCGCCACTTTTTCGGGGTCGATGCCGCCGCCGTCGTCCCTGATCTCGATGATCACCTGGCCGGCCTCGTGGAAGGCGTTCAGCTCGATGGCGCCGGCCGCGGCCTTGCCGGCCGCGCGTCTTTTCGCCGGACCTTCCACGCCGTGGTCGACCGCGTTTCGCACCAGGTGGGTGAGCGGGTCGCTCAGACCCTCGATGATGGTCTTGTCCAGCTCCACGTCTTTGCCGGTGATGGTGAGGGCGATCTCCTTGCCCAGGTCGCGCGACATGTCGCGCACGATGCGGGTGAAGCGGTTCAAGATGGTGCCGATGGGCTGCATCCGGGTCAGCATGATCGCTTCCTGCAGCTCCGAGGTGACCGTGTTGATGCGGTAGCCGGCGGCCTTGATGGCGACCGCGTCGTTGCGGCTGATGGCCTGCAGCAGCTGGTTGCGCCCGAGCACCATCTCGCCCGCCAGGTTCATCAGCGTATCCAGCACCGCCACGTTGATGCGCAGGGTGGATTCGGCGGTCTGCTCGGCGGGGAGCGGCGTCTGCGGCGAGACCGGGACGCTCACAACGCTTGGGGTCGTCGCCCGTCCCGGCGCGGGAGTTTTCCCGTTGACCGCGAGCGGGGCATGCTCCAGGGAAGCGGCGAGCTGCGGCGTTGCCGACATTTGCGGCGCGGCCGGCGTTTGCGAGGCGACCGCCTGCGGGGCGGCCGGCATTTGGGGAGCGGCCGGCGTTTGCGCAGCGACCGTCTGCGCCGCGGCCGGCGGCGTCGACGTCTGCGGGAGAGCCGGCGGGGCGAGGGGAGCGGCCGGGCCGGCGGCGGAGGAGGCCACCGGCGCACCATCGGCGGCGCTCACCAAGGCGATATGCTCGACGCCGATCTTGAACTCGGCGGCCAGCTCCGCCGCGTTGCGCGAGCTGGCGATCAGCGCGTAAAACGGGATGCGGTTGACCGGCTCCTCGTCCAGGGTGCCGACGTCCATGAGCGGCACCATGCTCTCCAAAAGCAGCCCGCAGCCGTCGATGGTGCGGATCAGGTCGTGCGGCGTGCGCCAGAGGTTGTGCACGTCGTGAATCAGATCGAATTCCGCCAGATAGACCTGGTTTCCCTCCTTGGCGGCCTGGTTGAGGTCGAAACGGGAGGCGGTGATGCTTTCCACCCCGTGCGGCAGGGGGATCTGCACCGTTTCTTCCAGGGGCGCGTTCGGGGCGCTGTCCTGGGGCTTTTCCGGGGTGATGATCCGGGTAAGCGCGACCAGCAGCTCGGAGACGTCCGCCTGGTTGCTCTGCTGCAGGTTGTTGATCAGCTCGCGCAACTTGTCGAAGGAGACCAACATGACGTTGACCACCTCCGGGGTAGGAATCAGCTCCCGGTTGCGCACCAGGCTCAGCACGTTTTCGATCTTGTGGGACAGGTCCTTGACCGTATTCAGGTTCAGAAAACCGGCGCCCCCCTTGATGGAGTGGGCGGCGCGAAACACCTTGTTGACCAGGTCGGGGTTGATGTTCTCGCCCTGCTCCTCGATGGTGAGCAGGTCGCTTTCGATATCCGCCAGATGCTCGCGGGATTCCTCCACATAATCGGCAATCAGTTCGTCATCGATAATGTCCATGTCGATACCCCTTGGTTAGGCGGCAGTCACCGAAAAGTGCTGGGTGAGGCGCATGCTGCGGAACAGATCGTAGAGATCCTTGGAAGCGTTGATCACCGCGAATGAGCCTCCCGCCTTCTTCAGCGAGTTGTGCGCCGAGATCAGCACGCCAAGCCCCATCGAATCGATCATCTTCACCTCGCCGAGATCGACCGACAGCTCCAGCACCCCTTCCGCCAGCAGCTGCTTCAGCTCCGTGCGCAGCGACTCCATGTGCGCCGCTACTATATTGCCGCTGGGCCGTAATACGGCTCGTTGACCCTCTTTGTGGACTGTGGACATTAAAGCGCCCTCCCTTAGGTGTTTATCTATGCGAACGGCAACCTTGTTGCCCTTGTCGTTGAAGATCACTTCGTCGGCGTAATCCGCCAGTATTCTCATGCCGTAGCTGGAGGTGAGCAATTCACCCTGCTCGTTCACGCAGAGCGACTCCCCGTCGGGGGGCGGGAAGCGCTCCCGCCAGGCGAACCCCTCTCCCTGGTCGGCCACCTCCAGCACCAGCGCCCGGTCGGTGATCAGCACCAGGCACTCGACCGCCAGCTCCGGGTTGTTGCGGTTGCCGTGCAGCACCGCGTTGTTCAGCAGTTCGCGCAGCACCAGATCGCAGGCGAAGCTCAGCGGCGACAGCCTGTGGTCGGCGAGCAGGCCCCGCACGGCGCGGCAGGTCTCCTCGACGTGGACCAGTTCCGAGGAGAAGGCCGCATCGAGCCGGGAGGGCTCCCGCTCCAAGTTCAGCATCTAGACCTCCACTCCCAGCAGGATGATGTCGTCGCCGGGCGGCAGGTGCTCGGGAAAGATGCGGGCGCAGATGGCGGCCACCGCCTCGGAAAGCGGCAGCGAGGCGGTGGCGCGGCAAAGCGCCAGCAGCCGGTCGATCCCCTCGTGGCGGTCCAGGCTCTCCCCGTCCAGCTCCACCAGGCCGTCGGTGTAAAGGAACAAGCGGTCCCCCCGGCGCACCCGTTTGCTGGCGGGCTTGAGCACCAGGTGCTCGAAGACCCCCAGGATATCCCCTTCGGCTTCGAACAGCGCCGCCGAGCCGTCGGCGCCCAGGTGGATGACCGGCAGGTGACCGGCGTTGACCAGGGTCGCGGTGGAGGCCAGGCGGTCCAGCCGCAACAGGCAGCCGGTCATATGCATGCCGTTGTCGAAAAGCGGCATGACGCCGCGATTGATGGAGTCGAGGATCTCTTCGGACGAGCCGTCGGCCCCGGCGCTTTGCCGGAAGAGCGCCTTGATCGCCGAGGTGTTGAAGGAGACGTCCAGGTCGTGGCCGCTGATGTCGGCCACGAAATAGGCGAAGGTGCCGTCCTTGGTGGGGCAGACATCGTAGAAATCGCCTCCCACGGCGTGCACGGCTCGGTAGCAGACGGCGAAGCCCGCCTGCGGCAGCTCCTCGGGTTTGACCAGCATCCCCAGTTGGGCGCGCTGCAACTGGTCGAGAATCTGGTGCTGCTGGCGCAGGGCCGAGGTGATCTTCTCCCGCGTCTGCAGGTGGGCGGCGACCCTTGCCAGCACCTCGGTCCTTTCGAAGGGCTTGGTGATGTAGTCTACGGCGCCGTTGGCAAAGCCCGAGACCTTGTCGTTGGTGCTGTTCAAAGCGGAGATGAAGATCACCGGGATCTCGCTGGTGCGCGGGTCGGCCTTGAGGATCCGGCAGGTGGTGATGCCGTCTTCCCCCGGCATGGTGATGTCGAGCAGGATCAGGGAGGGGGATTTTTGCAGCGCCAGTGCCCTTCCCTCCGCGCCGGAGAAGGCCTTGAGCGTGCGATATCCGGCCGGACGCAGGATCACGTCCAAAAGGGTGACGTTGAGCGGCGTGTCGTCGATGATCAGAATCGTTTGAGGTTGGCTCATTAAGGGGCTTTCTCTCATGCAGGGTCGACGCCGGCACTGGATTAAAATTTTTATTTATGAATCGAAATCAATCTTACTGACGCGCGGCCGCTGTAAGATGGGCGGCCGCTCACGCTGAATGCGGGTTTTCCCTAAGCCGCTCTCATGGCGGACCGCGAGCACCCTGTCGCCAAGCGCTCAAACGTCTTTTTATCTTCGAGCGGCAGTCTTAATTAGCATCGTTGCGAGAGAAAGTCCAGAGTTGAATCTTGGCGGCGAGGCCGGAGGCTGTATACAGAAAGGTAACGGGCACTGGCGGACGGCGGGTAGGGCGCGGGGGGCATTGCCGTTAAGTTTACGGGTCGACGCGGATCAAAAACCCCCTCTCCCTCCTTCGGCGGACGAGCCCTTGGTGGGGGAGGGGGCGGAGGGTGAAAAACCGATGCGGTTCACTGCGTTCACCGGCATCCTACGGGTTCGCATGCCGGGGGGGCTGCGAATTTCATGGGGCAATCGTAGGATGCGGTGAGGCACGAACCGCATCGGGGTTATATGACATGAAACTTGAGTTTATTTGCACGGCGGCGCCGGCTTCAATCCTCCTTTTTCACGGTGAACTTGTAGCCGCTGAACATGCTGGAGATCTCGCCGCCGTGCTCCTTGATGTCCATCAGCCAGGCGCTGTAGATGTGGTTGATGGCGAAACCGACGATGAACCACATGCTCAGGTGGTGGGTAAGCCGCATCCCCTGGTTGCTGAACAGGGTGTACATGAAGCCGAGCGCTGCGTGCATCACCCCGTGGGGCGCGTGCTGGGCGTAGAGCGCGAAGCCGGTGGCGATCATCACCATGTAGAGGAAAAAGAGCGCCAGGTAGGCGGTGGTCGCCAGCGGGTTGTGGCCGATGGTCTCCGGCACCTCCCGGTCCAGGAACAGATAGTAGCGCAGCATCTTCAGCATCTTGTCGCGCCCCTTGGCGCTGAAAAAGGGGAAAAAGGCCCGCCACCCCGAGAACTCGTTGCCGATCAGCGACCAGAGCACCCGGGAGGCGAGGCTCACGGTGAAGGCGTAGGCCGCCGTGAAATGGAAGAAACGGATCCATCCCATGGTGAAGTCCGAGGGCGAGCCGCCGAAGGAGATAGGCGTGCCGATGAAGAAGCCGGTCACGCAGAGGACGACGATGGACAGCGCGTTGGTCCAATGGCACCAGCGGACCGGCAACTGCCAGACGTAGCGTTTGAATTTTGGCTGATTGGGCATGAGCTGGCCTCCTTCGCTAGGATACCTTGACCTTCACCACTTCGTTCCCCCGGGCGTCCAGCACGTGCACGGCGCAGGCCAGGCAGGGGTCGAAGGAATGGATGGTGCGCAATATCTCCAGCGGCTTGCTGGCGTCGGCGATCGGCGTCCCCACCAGCGCCGCCTCGTAGGGCCCTCGCTGCCCCTTGGCGTCGCGCGGCGAGGCGTTCCAGGTCGAGGGGACCACCGCCTGATAGTTGAGGATCTTCTGGTCCTTGATCTTGATCCAGTGACCCAGCCCGCCGCGGGGCGCCTCGTGCCAGCCGTAGCCGTTGGCCTCCGCCGGCCAGGTTGCCGGGTCCCACAGCTCGCCCGAGTGGATGCGGTAGTCCCCCTTGGAGATGTTGCCGATCAACTCGTCCAGCCATTTGGTGGTCTGGCGGGCGATCAGCAGGCAGTCGATGCCGCGGGCCCCGGTTCTGCCCAGGGTCGAGAAGAGCGCCGCCGGGCCTACGTCCAGCTTCTTCAGCACCATGTCCACCACGGCCTTGGTCTCCGGGTGTCCGGACACGTACGCCACCAGCACCCGGGAGAGCGGCCCCACCTCCATGGCCTTCTCCTCGTAGCGCGGCGCTTTGACCCAGGAGTACTTCTTGTCGGTGTCCAGGTGCTCGTAGGGGGGCTTGGGGCCGGTGTAGTTCGGCTTGGTCTCGCCGTCGAAGGGATGCAGCCCCTTCCCCCCCGCGTCCTCGTACCAGGAGTGGTCGACGTGCTCGGTGATCTTCTTCTGGTCGATTGCCACCACGCGGGTGATGTCCCGGTTGAGGATGGCGCCCCCGGGGAGCCACGGCTTGCCGTTGGCGTCGGGGAACTCGCTGTAGCACATGTAGTTGCCGACCCCGGCGCCGATGGCGGCCCAATCCTTGTAGAAGGAGGCGACCGCCAACAGGTCGGGGACGTACACCTTCTCCACGAAATCCTGCGACTTCTTCAAAAGCCGCCTGATCTCCATCAGCTTGTCGGCGTTGAGCGCGTTCTGGGAGTCGGGGTCGATGGGGATCGACATCCCCCCCACCAGGAAGGTCTGGGGATGGGGGTTCTTGCTCCCCAGGATGGCGTGGATCTTGATCACGTCCTTTTGCCATTCCAACGCCTCCAGGTAGTGGGCGGTGGCCATCAGGTTCGCCTCCGGCGGCAGCCGGTAGGCGGGGTGACCCCAGTAGGCGTTGGCGAAGGGGCCGAGGCGGCCGGAGGCGACGAAGGCCTTGATCTTGTCCTGCACCCCCTTGAAGTAGGTGGCCGAGTTGTTGGGCCAGTCGGAAATGGAGGCGGCCAGTTGCGCGGTCTTCACCGGATCGGCCTTGAGCCCCGAGGTGATGTCCACCCAGTCCAGGGCATGCAGGTGATAGAAATGAATCACGTGGTCCTGGGTGTTCTGGATGCCGATGATGATGTTGCGGATCAACTGGGCGTTGGGCGGGATCTTGATCTTCAGCGCGTCCTCGACGGCGCGGATGGAGGCGATGGAGTGCACGGTGGTGCAGACCCCGCAGAAGCGCTGGGTCCAGAACCAGGCGTCGCGCGGGTCGCGCCCCTGGAGGATCTTCTCGATGCCGCGGAACATGGTGCCGGAGGCCCAGGCGTCGGCTATCTTGCCGTCGCTGAGCTCCGCCTCGATGCGCAGATGTCCTTCAATCCTGGTGATCGGGTCGACTACTATCTTGGCCATCCCTTAGCCCTCCTTGTTTTCGTCGCGGTTGGCGGGTTCCTTGTCCTTGCGCAGGGCGTTCAAGGCGCCGTGGACGGCGAAGGCGCCCGCCGTGCCCGCCGCCAGTCCCAGGCCGATCATGTCGGCCGAGTGCTCGATGCCGAAGCCGGGGACGTTGGGGAGGCGCCGGTACATGGGCGACATGGTGTCCCAAAAGGACGGCTCCGAGCAGCCGGCGCAGGGGTGGCCGGCGGCCACCGGCCAACTGGTCTTGCCGTTGTAGCGCTGGGTCGGGCAGTTGTGGAAGGTGGCCGGCCCCTTGCACCCCATCTTGTAGAGGCAAAAGCCCCCGCGGTGGCCGTCGTCGCCCCAATGCTCGACGTACTGGCCGGCGTCGAAATGCGGGCGGCGCTCGCAGTTGTCGTGGATGCGCTTGCCGTAGGCGAAGAGCGGGCGGCCGTGGCCGTCCAGTGCCGGGATCTTGCCGAACACCAGGTAGTGCACGATGGTGGCGGTCAGGTTGTCCGCGTTGCACGGGCAGCCGGGGAGGTTGATGACGGTGGCCCCGGGGACCGCTTCCTTGACGCCGACCGCCCCGGTCGGGTTGGGGGAGGCGGCGGCGATGCCGCCGTAGGAGGCGCAGGTGCCGATGGCGATGGTGGCCGCGGCGGAGCCGCAGACCTGGCGGGCCCGCTCAAGGTGCGACTTCCCCCCCACGCAGCCGTAGACGCCGCCGTCCTTCATGGGGATGGAGCCTTCGATCACGCAGAAGTATTTCCCCTTGTTGTCGGCGATGGTCTTGTCCAGCGCGGCCTCGGCCTGGTGCCCGGCCGCCGCCATGATGGTTTCGTGATAGTCGACCGAGAGGATGTCGAGCACGATCTCGCCCACCGTCGGGTTGGCCGAGCGCAAGAGCGCCTCGGAGTCGCCGGTGCACCCCTGGAATTCCAGCCACACCAGGGGCGGCCGCTGCACCTGATCGAGCGCCCGGGCGACGCTGGGCGCCAAAGACGCGGGGAGCGCCAGGGCCGCCGTTACCGTGGAGCAGAATTTCAGGAAGCTGCGGCGGGAAACCCCGCGCTCCTTGAGCAGTTCCCCCACCGAATAGTGCCGCTCCTCCAGATCCTCCGCCTGCCTGCCGCGCGCCGCATCCGCTCTTTTTTTGCCCATCCGAAACCTCCTTCAGCTTGGAGTTGACAACGAACTGACGGATCGAGGAAACGATCCACACGATTTGGGCTTGCATTATAGTAAAAATGTGTTTTAAAGCAATATTTAAATTCGACGGTCGGGGGCGGAAAAATACCGGCCAACACCGGCCCGAATGGTTACGGAAGTCTAAATAACAAAGTTTTAGTATGCAGGAGCGCTCCGGGCACGGCCGTTAGCTCGGGCCTTGGTAGTTCCCCCTCCCTCCGTCGCCAAGGCTTCGGCGGACGAGCCCTTTACGGGAGGGGGTTGGAGGGAGGGAGAGCCATGGCGAGTTTTTCCCCCTTCCCCATCAGGGGAGAGGGGGCTTTCGATCCACGTCGAACCTTAACTTAGAAGGTGAGCAGGGGCTTCGGGGGTGGCGGGCGCAGGGAAAAATCTCCATCTGGTCCGCCCGGAACTGTCCGATCTGCTTGACATAGATTCATTAAGCAGCTAGTTATGGTCTGCTGCCGGGTGCGCAGCCGCATCCCTCCCGGCTTTGACCGCCGCTTCGCCACAACGAGTGAGATCGATGAAACAGTTTGCGGCATCCATTTCGAAACTCTCGCGCCCCGACGCCGGCAACATCTTCCCGCGCGAGCGGCTGTTCAGGCTGCTGGACCAGGGGACCTGCAAGCCGGCTTGCTGGATCTCGGCTCCGGCCGGCTCCGGCAAGAGTTCCCTGGTCGCCAGTTGGCTCAATTGGCGCAGCCATCCCTGCATCTGGTACCAGCTCGACGGCAGCGACCAGGACCCGGCCTCCTTCTTCTATTACCTGAGGCAGGCCGAGGCCCGGCTGAACCGGAGAAAGCGGAAGTTGTTGCCGCTTTTCAGCTCGGACTATCTGCAGGACGTGGCCGCCTTCGCGCGCCGTTATTTCGAGGAGCTGTTCGGCAGGATGTCGCGGCAACTGCCGGCCGACTCCGGGCCGGAGCGCTCGGTGCTGGTGCTGGACGACTATCAGGAACTCCCGGCCCACTCGGTGCTGCACGATATCCTGCGGCAGGCCATCGAGGCGGTCCCCGAGCGGGTGGCGGTGGTGATCGTCAGCCGCGGGGGCGCCCCCTCGCAGCTCGCCCGGCTGCGCGCCAACAACCGCATGGCCTTGATGGGGTGGAGCGACCTGCGCCTCTCCCCGGAGGAATCGCTCGAGATCCTGCGCCTGAACGGTCTGGAGGCGGAGCGGCCGGCCATCGCGCGCCAACTGCACGACAAGGCGGACGGCTGGGCCGCCGGGCTGATCCTGATGATGGGCATGGCCCGGGTGGAGGGGCCGGACGCGCAGCTCTCGCTGGAGCAAAGCCGCGAGGACGTCTTCGATTACTTCGCCCACGAGATCTTCAAGAACTCCACCCCGGAAATCAGGGACTTCCTGCTGAAGACCGCCTTCGCCCCCTTCATGACCACCGGCATGGCGCAGCGGCTGGCGGGCGTGGGGCAGGCGGGGCGCTTTCTGGCCGAGTTGAGCCGCGACAACTATTTCACCGACTGGCGGGCCGGAGCCACCCCCGTCTATCAATACCATCCGCTGTTTCGCGATTTCCTGCGCGAGCGCGCCCGGGCGAGCCTGCCGCCGGAGGCCTTGACCGCCACCCTCAGGCACACGGCCGCGGTCCTGCAGGAGGCGGGCTATCTGAACGACGCCGTGGAGCTTTTCGCCGGCGCCGGGGACTTCGCCGGTCTCTCCGGCCTGATCGCCACCCATGCCCAGGCGCTGGTGGAGCAGGGGAGAAGCAAGACCGTCGAGCAGTGGCTCTCCCATCTCCCCGCGGCGGCCTTCGCCGCCGACCCTTGGCTCAGCTACTGGCGCGGGGCCTGCCTGCATCCCCTCGACATCCCCGCCAGCCACGACGCCTACGCCGCCGCCTTCCGCGGCTTGCTCGCGGCCGGCGAGACGGCGGGCGCGCTTTTGGCCTGGGGCGGGGTGGGGATCAACATCATCACCGAGTGGCGGCAGTTCTCGCGGCTGGACCGACAGATCGACCTGCTGACGCCGGAGCTGGAAGGGGAGATCGAGTACCTGCCGGCCGACCTGCAGGCGCGCCTTTTGGGGGTGATCCTGCTTTCCTTCAGCTTCCGGCAGCCCTGGCATGCCAACGTCCTGCTCTACGAGCAACGGGCCGGGGTGCTGATCCGCAGCAACGTCCTCACCCTGGAAAATCTGGTGCTGCTGGGCGCCTACCTGCTGATCCACTACACCAAGATGGGGCAGCTGGCCAAGGCCAAGGTGCTCATCGAGGTGGTCGAGCCGCGCACCAGGGACAAGCAGAGCGAGTTCTGCCTGGCGCTGGGTCTTTGGCGCATGCTGACCGCCTCCTATCACGGACTTACCGCGGCCAAGGAGCCCTGCCTGGACGGCGTCGCCGAGGCGCTGGCCCTCTCCGACAGCACCGGCATGCACGTCTACGACATCTTCACCCTCTTTTACGGCGCCCTGGCCGGCTTCATCGACCTGGACCCGAGGGTGATCGAGGACTTTCTGGAGCGCATCGCCTCGGTGCAGGGCGCGCCGGGGCTGATCTACCCCATCGTCCACCGCCAGGTCCTGGGATGGAAGCGGATGGCGGCCGGGGACTACCGCGGCGCCCTGGAGCACGTGGAAGCCGCCCTGGAGCTGACGCGCAGCCACGAGGCTCCCATCGAGATCGCCATCAACGTCGTCGCCCGCGCCCAGGTGCTCTTCGAGCTGGGGAGACGGCAGGAGGCGCTCGACTCCCTGCACGAGGTCCGTCACGGCAACGCCGCCCATTCCGATTACATCCGCTACATGCTCGACTGCACCCTGGCCTACTTCGCCTTTTGCCGGGAGGACGACGCGGCCGGCGTCTGTTATCTGCGCCAGGCGATGGCCGTCGGCTGCGAGCAGCGGATAGCGATGCACCACTTCTGGACCCCGAAGATCATGGCCAGGCTCTGCTGCCAGGCGCTGCAGGCGCGCATCGAGCCCGAGTACGTGCGCGAGTTGATCGTGAGGCACCGGCTGTCGCCGGACCGGACCCTGTTGAACAGCGCGCAGTGGCCCTGGCCGCTGAAAATCCTGACCCTGGGAGGGTTTCGCATCGAGAAGCAGGGGGAGCGGCTCGCCTTCGCCGGCAAAAAACAGGAAAAGCCGCTCTCGCTTTTGAAGGCGCTGGTGGTCCACGGAGAGCGGGGGGCGCCGCTGGAGACCCTGTGCGATCTGCTCTGGCCCTCGGCCGACGGGGACGCGGCCCACAGCTCCCTGAAGATGGCGCTCTCCCGGCTGCGCCGCCTCTTGGGCGAGCCGCGCCTGATCGAGTCGCGCGAGGGATGGCTGGCCCTGAACCGCAAGATGTGCTGGGTGGACGCCTGGGCCTTCAAGGAGACCCTGGCCAGGATCGACGCCCACCTCGGCGGCGGGGAGGCGGCCGCGGAGCCGTGCGCCGCCATCGCCCCCTGGGTGGACGAGTTGATCCGCGTCTACTGCGGCGAATTTCTGCGCGGCGAGAAAACCGAGTATTGGGAGCTGGCCTTTCGGGAGCGTCTGCACAGAAGTTTCCTGCAACTGCTGAAAAAGCACCGCGCCGATCACGAACTGCGCGACGGCGTCGCCTCCCGGGAATCTTTCCGCTAATCCGTTACCCAATCCGTTACCCCCTTCCCCCTATAACCGTCGGGACGCGCCTGCCGAGCCGGGCCGGCTCCGTCTTCCCCGAGATCCGGGCTGACACGGCGAGCGGTCGGAGCGCGCCGACCGGGGGGCTGAAAGCGAGGACGCAACTGGCAAAGCTGAAAATCAAGAGCATGATGGTGCGCTTCACGGCCGGGCTCGCCCTTGCCGCTCTGGCGAGCGCGCTCCCGGTCTACCTGGGCTATCGTCTGGCAGCCGGCGCGACGGCGGTGGCCTCGTCGGCCCCGGCCGGATCGGCCCCCGCCGGGCTCGCCCTGGCCGCGGCCGGCCTCTGGCTGCTGGCGGTGGTCGCCGTCGCCGGGGGGCTGTTGCGGCGCATGGCGCTGGAGCCGATCTCGCGGCTGACCGCCTCGGCCCGGCGCTTGGCCGCGGGGACGCTCGAGCTGCTGCCGCCGGGAGGGTGCGAGGAGATCGGCGCCCTGACCGGCGCCCTGAACGAGCTGATCGGCATCCGGCAGCGCTCCGCCGGCGACCTGGAGGAGGATGTCGCCCGGCGCACTGAGGAGTACGCCGTGGTCTTCGAGGAGCTTTTGGCCGCCAACGAGGAACTGCAGGCGCGGCGCGGCGAGACGGAGGCGACCCTGGAGGCCTGGCAGCGAAGCGAGGAGCAATTGCGGCTGCTGCTCGATTCCACCGCCGAGGCGATTTACGGCACCGACCGGGAAGGGAAGTGCACCTTTTGCAACAGCACCTGTCTGCGCCTTTTGGGATACAGCCATGCCGAGCAGCTGGTCGGCAAGGACCTGCACTGGCAGCTGCACCGCCTGCTCCCCAACGAGGACGGCGGCCTTTTCGACGCCTGCCGCAAGGGAGAGCGGGTCCATCGGGAGGGAGAGCTGCTCTGGCGGGCCGACGGCAGCACCTTTCCCGTGGAGCTCTGGTCCTACCCGCAGTACCGGGACGGCCGCGCGGTGGGCGCGGTGACCACCTTTCTCGACGTGAGCGAACGGCTGCGGACCCAGGAGCGGCTCTTGAAGCTCTCCCGCGCCGTGGAGAACAGCCCGGCCACGGTGGTGATCACCGACCGCTACGGCAGCATCGAATACGTCAACCCCAAGTTCAGCGAGATCGCCGGCTATCTTCCCGAAGAGGCCATCGGCCAAAATCCCCGGATACTCAACGCCGGGGTGCAGTCGAAGGAGTTCTACCGGGAGCTTTGGACCACCATCACCGCGGGGCGCGAATGGCGGGGGGAGTTCTGCAACAGGAAGAAAAACGGCGAGATCCACTGGGAACACGCCTCCATCTCCCCGATACGGGACGAAAAGGGGAACATCACCCACTTCGTGGCGGTCAAGGAGGATGTGACCGAGCGCAAACGGGTGGCGCAGGAGCTGCAGCAAGCCAAGGACGCCGCCGACGCCGCCAACAGTTACAAGTCGCAGTTCCTGGCCAACATGAGCCACGAGATCCGCACGCCGCTCAACGCCATCATCGGTTTCTCCGCGCTGGCCCTGGAGGGGGCCCCGCGGGACGATTACCTCCGCAAGATCAACAACGCCGGCAAGAGCCTGCTCGGCATCGTCAACGACATCCTCGATTTTTCCAAGGTGGAGGCGGGGAAGTTGGGGATGGAGCGGACCGGCTTCAGGGTGGACCAGACGGTGGCTGACGCCCTGGCGGTGGTCCGGCAGCAGGCCCGGGAGAAAGGGCTGGAGCTGGTCCTGGAACTGGCGCCCGAGGCCTGCGGCTCTTTCGTCGGCGACCCGCTGCGGCTGGGGCAGGTGCTCACCAACCTGGTCGGCAATGCCGTGAAATTCACCGAAAAGGGGGAGGTGCGGCTGCAGGTGCTGCTCCAGGAAGTCGAGCCGGAGCGGAGTTGCCTGCGCTTCTCGGTCAGCGACACCGGCATCGGGCTGTCCGCGGACTCCCTGGCCGGCCTCTTCCGCCCCTTCGCCCAGGCCGACGGCTCGACCACCCGCAAGTTCGGCGGCACCGGCCTTGGGCTTTGCATCTCCAAGCAACTGGTGGAACTGATGGGAGGAAGCATCCGGGCCGAGAGCGAGCCGGGGCGCGGCAGCACCTTCAGCTTCACCGCCTGGTTCGGCGCCGCCGGGACCGCGGCCGACGGCGGCGAGGGCGCCCCGGAGCGGGACCGGGAGGCGCCGCCCGACCTGAGCGGGTTGCGGGTGCTCCTGGCCGAGGACAACGAGGTGAACCGCCAACTGGCGGTGATCCTGCTCAGCGGGGCCGGAGCCGTGGTGGCCGTGGCGGAAAACGGCCGCCAGGCGGTGGAGATGGTGCTGCGCGAGGCGCACGGCTTCGATCTGGTGCTGATGGACGTCCAGATGCCGGAGATGGACGGCTACCAGGCGACCGCGCGCATCAGGGAGGATCCGCGCTTGGCGCGGCTGCCGATCGTCGCCATGACCGCGCACGCCTTGCCGGCCGAGCGGCAAAGGATGCTCTCCTGCGGCATGGACGACTGCATCGTCAAGCCGATCGATGCCCGCTCCATGTTCAGGATCATCGCCCGGCAGTTGACGCGGCCGCTCCCCGGTCCCGGGCCGGACGCGGGGGCGCTCGACGCGGCGGGCGCCGAACCGATGCGGCGCATACCGGGGGTGGACGTGAGCGGCGCCCTGAGCCGGCTGGACGGCAACAAAAAGCTCTACCAGTGGTTGCTGCGCGCCTTCCTGGAGAGCGAGCAGGCTACCGCGAGCAGCATCGCCCTGGCGCTTGAGCGGGGCGAGCGGGAGCTGGCCGAGCGCCTCGCCCATACCAGCAAGGGAAGCGCCGGCTCCATCGGCGCCTACCTGGTGATGGAGGCCGGGGCGGAGCTGGAGCGAGCCATCGCCCGGGAAGCGGGAGAAGCGGCGACGCGCGAGGCGCTGGGCGTTTTCGAAGCGGCGCTTCGGCGGCTGCTGCTCGACCTGGGACGGGAGCTGCCGGCGTCGGCCGCCGGCCGGGCGGCGCCGGCGCCGGAGCACCCCTTCGATCCGGCCGCCGCCGAAGCGGTGCTGACGCGCCTCTTGCGGCATATCCGGGAAAGCGACGGCAGCGCGCTGGAGTGCCTGGAGGAGCATGGCGACCGGCTCTCGGGGCTGCCGGGCGAGGAGCTGGCGCGGCTCAAGGGGCATCTGTCGGCTTTCGATTACGACGGGGCCCTGGAGGCGCTGGCAGCCTTGTCGGCCAAGGCGGGCCTCCCGCTTCCCGAACTGTCATAAATTGATACCCGCGCCCTGTCCGATTCTGACACCGCCCGGCCCGCATGCCGTCGGTAATCCCCTTAAATGGCAGGATATTTATTTTTTATGAAATTTTCTCGAAAGTCGTTATTTTTTAACGTCTATAAACAAAGGGTGCGGTCAGGGCGAGGCGAGCGGCGGGAGACAGCCGTCTTTTTCGCCCCCTGGTCGCGGCCAACCGGACAAGTCGGGCCGCTTAGGTCTTGAAGCGGCCGCGGCGCGCCCCCTCTGACGGCGACAGGGGCCGGCCGATCCGGCGCGCAGCGGGCCTCGGGGGATTTGCAAAGGTCTTTTCTCGACCCACGGAGCATTTGCTAGGAGCCTAAAAAGGGAGTACATTCATGTCATTCACTACCCGCATCCTGTCAGGCAACGCAGTCGTCATCCTCCTCACGGTGGGGATCATCGGCCTCTTTTCCCCCAGTAACCACCAACTGATGCTTTTGGGGATCTGCCTGACCATGATGGCCGGCTCTTCCCTGGTCTTGTGGTTTCTTTGCCGCAGGGCGTTCCTGCCGCTTAGCAAGGTGACCCTGGCCATCGAGAAGGCGGCCGGCGGCGACCTCTCGGTGCGGGTGGCCCAGGAGGGGTTCGGCGAGATCGCGCGGCTGGGCTCCTCCTTCAACACCATGATGACCGACATGAACAAGGCGATGCGCCAGTTCTTCTCGGTCGCCGACCTGGTCCGCGACTCGGTGGTCATGGTCAGCTCCAACACCGCTCTTATGGTGACGGCCGCCGAGGACGTGGCCATGCAGGCGGGGACCATCGCCACCGCCAGCGAGGAAATGGCGGCCACCTCGGCCGACATCGCCCGCAACTGCCTGTACGCGGCCGACAACGCCCGCACGGCCACGGCGCAGACCAACAGCGGCGCCGCCCTGGTGCTGAACAGCACCCGGATGATGGACAACATCGCCCAGCGGGTGAACGAATCCTCCCGGACCGTGGCCGGCCTGGGCGATCGTTCCGACCAGATCGGCGCCATCGTCAACACCATCGAGGACATCGCCGACCAGACCAACCTGTTGGCCCTGAACGCCGCCATCGAGGCGGCGCGCGCCGGCGAGCAGGGGCGGGGCTTCTCTGTTGTGGCCGACGAGGTGCGCGCCCTGGCGGAGCGCACCACCAAGGCGACCAAAGAGATCAGCTCCATGATCAAGACCATTCAGGCGGAAACCCAGGTCGCGGTGGGTTCCATGTCCGAGGGGGTGAACGAGGTCAAGCGCGGCACCGACGAGGCCACCCGCTCCGGCGAGGCGCTGGAGGAGATCATCGTCAAGATCGACGAGCTCACCGTCCAGGTCGCGCAGATCGCCACCGCCGCGGAGGAGCAGACCGCCACCACCCACGAGATCACCAGCAACATCCAGATGATCACCCAGGTGGTCAACCGGAACGTGGACAACGCCCGCGGCACCACCGTCGCCACCGGCATGCTTTCCCAGCAGGTGGACGAGCTGCACAACCTGGTCTCCAATTTCCGGCTCTCCAACGCGCTGGAGTGGGACGAGAGCTTCGCCACCGGCGTCGTCAAGTTCGACCAGCAGCATCGCAAGCTGTTCGACATGGTCAACGAGCTGCACGACGCCATGCAGAAGAAGCGGAGCAAGGAGGCGATCGGATCCATCCTCAACCGGCTGATCGAGTACACCGGCAGCCACTTCGCCGACGAGGAGGCCGCCTTCAGCAAGTTCCATTATCCGGACCAGGCCCAGCACAAGCAGCACCACAGCAAGCTGGTGGGGCAGGTGCTGGAGCTGCACGGCAAGTTCAACTCCGGCGAGGCGGTGCTCACCCAGAGCGTGATCGAGTTCCTGCAGGACTGGTTGATCACCCACATCAAGGGGGTCGACAAGCTCTACGGTCCGTGCCTGGCCAAAAAGGCGCTGTAAGCGCGACCGGAGCGGTCCGGTCGTCCATCGGGCGCACGGACTTTGCGCACGTCACCGAGCGGGGCAAGCGATGTCGTTTTTTTTGAAGTTCCATCATCTGCTGTCATTGATGCCGGCGATCACCATGGTGGGGCCGCTGATACTGGCTCTGGCCGCCGTGGCCGCCCTGCATTACCTGAAGCTCACCCGGCAGCTGCGGGAGCAGTTCGCCGCCCTGCAATCGACCTCGGTGGAGCTGCGCAAGCTCTCCACCGCCGTGGAGCAAAGTCCCGCCTCGATCGTGATCACGGATCGCTTGGGGACCATCGAATACGTGAACCCGGCCTTTTGCCGGTTGACCGGCTACGCCCTGGACGAGGTGTTGGGACAAAACCCCAAGCTGCTCAAGGGGGAAGAGGTCGCCGACGAAAACTTCAAGGAGATGTGGGAGACCCTGTTGGACGGGCGGGAGTGGCGGGGAGAGTTTCACAACAAGCGCAAGGACGGCACCCTGTTTTGGGAGCAGGCCTCCATCTCGCCCATCCGCAACCAGAAAGGGGAGATCACCCACTTCGTCGGCGTCAAGGAAAACATCACCGAGCGCAAGCAACTGCTGGCGCACCTGGACCAGATGGCGCACTACGACGAACTCACCTCCCTTCCCAACCGCGCCCTGTTCTTCGACCGGCTGGCGTGCCTGCGGGCCCTCTCCCGCCGGGAGGGGAGGAGTTTTGCGCTGCTCTTTCTCGACCTGGACGGCTTCAAGAAGGTGAACGACAGCTATGGGCACGAGGCCGGGGACGAGGTGCTGCGGGCCACGGCCCGGCGCCTGAGCGCCTGCGTGCGCGATTCGGACACGGTGGCCCGGATGGGAGGGGACGAGTTCACCGTCATCCTCGGCAACCTCTCGGAGCCGGAACATGCCGGGCAGATCGCCGAGAAGATCATCGGCGAACTGTCCGCCCCGATCGGGCTCGAGTGCGGGGCAAGTTGCCGGATCGGGGTGAGCATCGGCATCAGTTTCTACGCGGACGACTCTATGGACGTGGAGGCCCTGGTCAGCGCGGCCGACTCGGCCATGTACCAGGTGAAACGGGAGGGGAAAAACGGCTACCGCTTCAGCGGAGAGCGGGAGAGCGTCAGGCAACAAAGCCTGAAGGTGAGGCAGTTGCGCGTGGTCGGGCAGGAGGGCGAGGAGCGATCCGCCGGCTAGCCGGATCCGGCGGCATCGCCCACCCCTGTATTATTCCGGATAGTTGACCCCGGATTTCGGCATGCCGGAAAGGGCGCGCCAAGCCGATCCGCCGCCGGCGCCACCGGCGCTCTTTCCCCGGCCGCCGGGAGGGCTTGCCGGCCGCCGGGAGGGCTTGCCGGCCGCCGTTCAGGCCAGCTCGATAGTGGTCCCCTCGCCGGTGTGGCCATCGGCGATATAACGGCCGTACCTGGCATCGGTCTGCAGGATGTGTTCGCTCAGCCAGTTCTTCACGAAGACCAGCGTCTCCAGGTAGAGTCCCCTTTCCTGGCGGATCATTCTCAGCTGAAGCGCGACCACCGCCGCGATGAACTTCTCGTGCTCGATCCTGTGGCCCGCCAGCTCCGGGTAGAGAGACGCCGCCATCCAGCGTTCCTCGCAGGCAAAATGGTAGGTGGCGTAGTCGACCAACTCGTCGAGAAACGGCGCCAGCTGGTCGGCGCCCATCCCCGCGGTAAACCCGTCGTACATGTCGTTCAGCAGAGCCACCAGGTGCAGGTGGTGCTGATCGACGTCGTCGATGCCGACCGAATAGCCGTCGTTCCATTCAAAAATAGGCATGATAGACCTCCTGGAAAATTGCGGCGTTGGCGTCGTGGCCGGGGCTGCGCCCGCTCGACGCGCCGCGCCCGGCTTGCGAGGATGCGGGTCGACCGCCCAAGTGCCGCTGATTCTGCCCCGAGTCGGCTTTTTTGTCAAGTCAAGGGTCGATGCGGATCAAAACCCCCCTCTCCCTTGATGGGTGAGGGTCGGGGAGAGGGTGAAAAGCTCGCCATAGCTCTCCCTCCCCCCAACCCGTCGCTTCCCCCCGTTCCCGCGTTATTTCCTTGCAAGGATCTGATAGTAAAAGTAAACTGAGCCCGCCAAAGCGCCGGGAAAAGGCGCGGGCGCGCCAGCGCCGAGCGAAAGGACAGGGCCATGGATGACTTGGAGTTGGACCAGCGGCACCTGAAAACGCTCACCCTGCTCTACGTCGAGGACGACCAGGACGTGCGCGAACAGTTTTCCCGATTCCTGAGGCGCCGCTGCGGCGCGCTGGTCACCGCCGACAACGGCGTCCAGGGGCTGGAGGCGTTCCGGCTGCATCGCCCCCAGATCGTGGTCACCGATATTCTGATGCCGGGGATGGACGGCTTGACCATGGCCGGGGAGATCCACAATCTGGATCGGACCGTGCAGATCATCGTCACCACCGCCTTCGAAAACACCGATTACCTGCTGCGCTCCATCGAAGTCGGCATCGACCGCTACGTGACCAAACCGGTCAACGGCGAGCGGATGACCGCGGCGCTGCTGGTTTGCGCGCACCGGTTGCGGATCGAGGCGCAGCTTCTCCAGGAGCTTGAGTACCGAAGGCTTTCCGAACTGGCCCTGGTGGAGACGGAAATCCTCAACCGCAGCAAGGTGCTGCGCGAGCATATCGAGGCCGAGGAGCGGGCCCGCGTCGCACGCGACATCCATGACAGCATCGGTCAGTCGCTGGTGGCGCTCAAGCTGAATCTGGAGATGCTGCAGCCGCTTTGCGCCGCCAAGCAATGCGGCGACGCCAAGACGCTGGTGGAACTGATCGCCGAGATGGGGGGCGTCTCCGAAGAACTGCGCGACATACTGGTCGCCCTGCGCCCAAGCTTTCTGGAAACCACCCGCCTGGACCAGGCGCTGCGCTGGCTGTGCGACCGCTTCAAGGCGCGCCCGGCGCCCGAATTCCAGCTGATCACCTCGGGGGACTTCGCCGGCCTCGACGGCGCCTTGAAGCTCGCCTTCTTCAGGATCTGCCAGGAGGCGCTCAACAACGCGGCCAGGCACGCCGGCGCCAGCAGGGTCTCCATCACCCTGATCCGGGGCGCGGCGCAGCTGCGGCTGGTGATCAGGGACGACGGCCGCGGCGGCATCTGCGCCGAACGCGCGCAGCAAAAGCAAAACGCCGGCTTCGGCATCTCCATCATGCGCGAGCGGGCGGCGCTGGTGGGGGGCGCGCTCGCCATAGATTCCTCGCCCGGCTCGGGCACCACCATCACCTTAGAGGCCCCACTCCCATGATCACCATCATCATCGCCGACGACCACGTCATGTTTCGACAGGGGCTTTTGAACCTTTTGCGCAGCGCCGCCGACATCCAGGTGCTCGCCGAGTGCGGCAACGGTTGCCAAGCCCTGGAACTGATCCGCGAGCACGCTCCCGACGTCGCCGTTTTGGACATTTCCATGCCCGGCATGGACGGCATCGCGGTGATCCAGACCCTGCGAGCCGAGGAGCGGAGCACCGAGGCGATCGTGCTCACCATGCACGACGACCCCTACTTCCGCACCCGCGCGCTGGAAGCGGGCGCCCGCGGCTACATGCTGAAGGACAAGGCCTTCGACGAACTGCTCAGCGCGATCCGGGCCGCTGCCGGCGCAGAGCAGGACGCCACGCGCCCCCGCGACGACGGCTTTGCTTTTTGCGCCGGCTCCGGGCATACCGTGCTCACCGAGCGCGAGACCCAGATCCTGAACATGATCGCCTGCGGCTGCACCAACCGCATGATCGCGGCCGACCTGGGGATCAGCGTGAAAACGGTGGAGTCGCACCGCAGCAACCTGATGAACAAGCTGGAGCGGCACTCGACGGCGGAACTGGTGCGCTACGCCGTCAAGGTCGGCCTGGCCTGATCGCCCCCGGCGCTTGTCCCGGCTCTGCTCCTGCCGGGACAAGCCGATAGGGTTTCACCCGATAGCGAGGCGGGGCCGTTTCAGGCAGAGTACCGGTTACGAGGAGACGACTCAGGAGCACGCACTCGGCTGCCGCGCTGGTTTTTCCCGGCTGCCGATCCCCCTGGTCGTACCGGAGGGCACATGGATCCGCGCACCCTGGACGGCGATTATCTGCGCAACGTCAGCGTCCTCTACGTCGAGGACGACGAGGACGTCCGGCGGCAACTGGTCCGCTTTCTGCGGCACCGCACCGGCGCCCTGACCGTAGCCGAGAACGGCGCGGCAGGTCTTGAGGCCTACCGCTCGCAGCGTCCGCAACTGGTGGTCACCGACCTCATGATGCCCGGCATGGACGGCCTGCAGATGGGGCGGGAGATCCGCGCGCTGGACCCGGAGGTGCCCATCGTGGTCACCACCGCCTTCGAGCAGCACGACTATCTGATGCGCTCCATCGATCTCGGGGTGGACAAGTACGTCACCAAACCGATCGACGTCGAGCGCCTGCTGGAGGCGTTGCTGCACTGCGCCCGCCGCCTGCGCGCGCAGGAGTCGCTGGCGCGCCAGCGGGCGCTGGACGCGGAGCAGTTGCGCCTCAAGCACCTGGAAGCGATGGGGGTGATGGCGGGGGGCATGGCCCACGACTACAACAACCTGCTGCAGGTGATGCTGGGCTACGTTTCTTTGGCCCAGGGGCATGCCGAGCCGGGGGGGGTGGTCTCGCAGCTCTTGACCAAGGCCGAAGCCGGCTTCGTCCAGGCGCGGGAGCTGGGCGAGCGGCTGCGGCTTTTCGGCAAGGGGAGCGACCTGCGGACCTTGGCGGCCCCGCTGCAGGAGCTCATTATCGGCACCGTCCGGCTGCGCAGCGCCGGCAGCGATTTGAACTGCCAGTTCGACCTGCCGTACGATCTGCCGCTGGCCCGCTTCGATCAGGCGCAGATGCAGCAGGTCTTCAGCGCGCTGACCAACAACGCCCTGGAGGCGATGCCCTCGGGCGGGACCCTGCGGGTGGTCGGCCGACTGCAGAGCCTGGGCGAGGGGGAACTGCCGCCGCTCCCCGCCGGCGATTACCTGCACATCGTCTTTCAGGACTCCGGTCCGGGCATCCCCCCCCAGCACCTGCCGCGGATCTTCGAGCCCTACTTCACCACCAAGGAGATGGGGTGCAAAAAGGGGGTGGGGCTGAGCCTCGCCCTTTGCCACGCCATCCTCTGGAAACACGGCGGCCTGATCGGCGTCCAGTCGCCTCCCGGCGGCGGCGCCGTTTTTCACCTGCATCTCCCGGTGGCCTGAAAGGAGCAAGCATGCGCGCATTCTCCCTGAGCCGCGACGCCGCCGGGACCTCCTGGAGATCGGCCGGCCTCTTGCTCCTGCTGGCCGCGGCCGGCCTGCTCGGCAACTGGTTCAAGCTGGAGCTGTTCTTCGACTGCGACTTTCTGTTCGGCTCGGTCTTCGTCATGTTCGCGCTGCTGCGCTGCGGCTTGGCCGCGGGCGTGGCCGTCGGCCTGGTGGTCTCCGGTTGCACCTACCTGCACTGGCATCATCCCTGGGCCATGGTCATCTGGACGGCCGAGGCGCTCCTGGTCGGCTGGCTGCACCGCCGCCGCGACTGGGAGCTATTGACCGCCGACATCGTGTTCTGGTTCAGCGTCGGGGCGCTGCTGGTCTTTGTTTTTTATCACCAGGTGATGGGGTTCCCGGTGCAGAGCACGCTGGTGGTGGCCCTCAAGCAGGGGATCAACGGCGTGCTCAACACGCTGATCGCCACGGCTCTCGACCTGCTGCTGGTCGGCCGGCGGGACGGCCGGCGGCCGCTCCCCTCGCTGCGGCAGTTGCTCTTCGTGGCGATGTCCACCATGGTGGTGACGCCGGCCTTCGTCTACCTCTACTTCGATCTCCAGGCGCTGCTGCGGCAGGAGTTGGCGGGCCTTCGCAACGCCACCTCGCGCACCCTGGACGTCTGCGTCGATTTCACCTCCCTTTGGATCGGGCAGAATCAACGCAAGATCGAGATGCTGGCCGGCCTGAGCGCGGAGCCGGGGGTAAGCGCCGGCCGGATGGCCGCCATTTTGGATAAAACGCGCGCCTCCAACCCGGAATTCGGCAGGCTCGGAGTGGTCGACAGCCGTGGGGTGACGGCCTCCTTTTCCCCGGCGGTCATGGAGGACGGCTCCTCGGCCGTCGGGGTTTCCCTGGCCGACCGCGGTTACATCCACAAGGTGAGGGACGGGCGTCCGCCGGTGGTCGCCGAGCTGGTGATCGGCAGGATCGGCAAGCCCGCCCCCCGGGTGGTGCTGGTGGTCCCGGTTTATTCCGGCGCGGCCCTGAGCGGCGCGGCCCTGAGCGGCGCGGCCCTGAGCGGCGCGGCCCTGGGCGTGCTCGATCCGGACAGGCTGCGCCAGCTGCTGCTGCGGGCGGCCGCAGGGGAGCCCACGGCCGTCACCCTTTTGGACGAACGCCGGCGGGTGGTGGCCAGCAGCCGGGAGGCGCTCAAGCCGATGCAGCCTTTCGCCCTCCCTGCGGGGGGGCGCATGTTGCCGGTCGGGGATGGCGTCTTTCACTGGGTACCGGACGCGGCCAAAGGCGTCAGCGCCATGAAGCGCTGGACCGGCTCTTTCTACCTGAAGGAAGCGGCGATCTCGTCTGAGACCGGCTGGAGCATGGTGGTGGAATCGTCGCTGAAGCCGATGCTGGACGAGTTGAACGCCAAGATGGTCAGCGCCCTGGGGACGGTAGCTTTGCTGCTGCTGGTCATCATCGGCCTGTCCCGCTGGCTGGCGGGTCGCCTCTCGGAGGTGTTCTACAAGCTGCAGGCGGCCACCGACGAACTGCCGGGACGGATCGTCTCGGGAGCGCTGATCGGTTGGCCCGCCCCTCTCACCCGCGAGGCGGAGGGGCTGATGGCCAATTTCCGACTGATGGCCTGCACCTTGCAGCAGCACGTCCTGGAGCTGAACGCGCTCAACCAGGATCTGGAAAAGAGGGTCGAGCTGCGCACCCTGGAGCTCACCGAAGCCAACCGGCGCCTGAAAAGGGAGGTTGACGAGCGGCAGGCGGCGCAGTCGGATCTGGCCGGCCAGCAGGAGCAACTGGAGGAGCTGAACTCCCTTTTGGGCGAGCGGGTCGCCAGCGCGGTGGCCGAGGTGCGCCAGAAGGACCAGGTGATGATCGCCCAAAGCAGGCATGCGGCCATGGGCGAGATGATCGGCAACATCGCCCACCAGTGGCGCCAGCCGCTGAACGCCCTGGGCCTGCTTTTGGCCAACATCAAGGACGCTTACCATTTCCAGGAACTGGATGCCGGCTATCTGGAACAGGCGGTGGACGAGGGCAACCGATTGGTGCAGAAGATGTCGGTGACCATCACCGATTTCCGCAACTTCTTCCATCCGGGCAAGGAGGCGGTCTCCTTCTCGGCGCGGCGCCAGATCCAGGAGGCCATCGCCCTGGTGGAGTCGAGCTTCGTCAACGACAACATCAGCATTCGGCTGTGGGCCGAGCGGGACGTGGAGCTGTTCGGTTTCCCCAACGAGTATTCGCAAGTGCTTTTGAACCTGCTTTCCAACGCCCGGGACGCCATGTCCTCCACCGGCGTCAAGGTCGGCAGCGTCGAGATCGTCTTGAGCGAGCGCAACGGGGTCGGCTGCGTCACGGTTGCCGACAACGGCGGCGGCGTCGCGCCCGGCAATCTGGACAGGATTTTCGAACCGTACTTTTCCACCAAGGAGCTTGGCACCGGCATCGGCCTGTACATGTCCAAGATGATCATCGAACGCAACATGCACGGCAGCGTGCAGGTGCGAAACCTGGAGCAGGGCGCGGAGTTCACCATCTGCACACCGCTTGCGAAAGCGGCGGCGTTAAGTTAATGAAAAGGCCGCACAAAACAGTCCCCCTCCGGCAAGGGGAGGGGGGGAGCCTCGGCAAAAGCTCAACTTAAACGGCTACGGCCGGCGAAAGACCGGCAAAGGACGCTGCGGCGAAAGAGCCGGCGTGGAAAAGCGAGGCGGCCGCGGAGAGCGAGGGACCATTGACACGTATCAGCCTTAAAATGAAAATGGCGCTGAGCATCTCCGTGTTCTTCCTGGGACTGGTGCCGATCTCCTCCTATTACATGATCGCCTACTTCGAGCAGGAGATGAAAAACAGCATCGTCCAGCAGCAAACGGCCATGATCAACCGCGAAGCGGAGGACCTGGACCACAAGTTCGGCATGGTGCACGACATCTTGATCGAGATCGCCCGAAACAACGCCCCCGCGGCGATCTTCGCCGGTCCCGCCGCCGCCCAGCAATTCATCGACAGCCGACTGGCCCTGAAAGCGATGTTCGGCAACGGCATCTACTGCTTCACCCCGGACGGCATCCTGATCGCCGAAACCATGGTGCGTCCCCCCCGGGTGGGTGCCGACTTCTCCTACCGCGATTACCTCAAACAGCCGCTCGCCTCCAGGCGTCCGCTGATCTCGGCCCCCTACATCTCCAGCCAGCCGCATCACCACCCGTCGGTGATGTTCACCGCGCCGGTTCTCAACCGCGACGGCTCCACGGCCGGCATCCTCGGCGGCAGCCTGGACCTGATGAGGCCCAACTTCATCGGGGACCTGGCCCGCACCAGGATCGGCAAGAGCGGCTACTACTACCTGATCGACGAGCACCGCACCCTGATCATGCACCCGGACCCGTCCCGCATCATGAAGAGCGACGCCCCCTTGGGCTCCAACCTGCTCCTGGACCGGGCCTTCTCCGGCTTCGAAGGGGGAGGGGAGACCGTCAATTCCCGGCGGGTGCCGATGCTGACCAGCTTCAGAAGGCTCAAAACCACCGGTTGGATACTGGCCGCCAACCTGCCGCAAAAAGAAGCCTACGCCGGCATCCGCCGGACCGAACGCGGCATCTGGCTGTTCATCGCCGCCTTCGGCTTGCTGCAGGCCTGCACGGTCTGGTTGTTGACCAGCCGCCTGGCGAGCCCGCTCCTCTCCCTCACCCGGCAGGTGCGCGACATCAAGGGGCTCGACAAGGTGCAGGTGACGACCAGCGACGAGATCGGCGACCTGGCCGAGGCCTTCAACCGCCAATTGGAGCTGATTCGCGACAACGAGCGCACGCTTTTGCAGGAGCGCGAGCTGTTTCAGACCCTGGCCGACTTTTCCAGCAACTGGGTGTTCTGGCGCGCCGAGAACGGTTATATGCGCTACAACTCGCCCGCCTGCGAAAAGGTGAGCGGCTACACGGCCGCCGAGCTGACCGGGCGCCCCTCTTTGGCGGAGCTGATGATCCATCCCGACGACCTGGCGCGCTGGCGCGATCACGCCCATCTGGCCGACAGCCGCGGCAATCCGTTCCCCATGCGCTTTCGCATCATCACCAAGAGCGGCGAGCAGCGCTGGATCGACCACGTCTGCCTCCCCATTCACGACGCGGACGGCCGGTTTTTGGGCACGCGCGGCAGCAATCGCGACATCACCGAGCAAATGGCGGCCGAGGAATCGCTGGCCAAGAGCGAGGCCCGCTTCCGGCGGCTGTTCGAGCGCAACGCCTCGGTGATGCTGTTGATCGAGCCGGACAGCGGCATCATCGTCGACGCCAACCCGTCGGCGGCCGACTTCTACGGCTACCCCTTGTCGGAGCTGATCGGGCTCAGCATCGACCGGATCAACACCCTCGACCCCAAAGAGGTCGAGTTGCAGCGGCAGCGCGCGGCGCGCGGGGAACGGAGCTACTTCACCTTCCGTCACCGGCTGGCCAACGGCGAGTTCAGGATCGTCGAGGTCTACAGCACGCCCATAGCCGACGAGGGGAAACCGCTGCTGGTCTCCATCGTGCACGACATCACCGAGAGAAAGCGAGGCGAGAAGGAGCTGCACGAGCAGCAGGCCATGCTCAGGCGGGAGATCGAGGAGCGGCAAAACGCCCAGGCAACCCTGCATGCCCAACGCCGGCAACTGGAGGAGTTGAACCGCTCGCTCGAGGAGCGCATCGCCCAGACGGTGGCGGAGCTGCGCCAAAAGGACCAGGTGCTGATCTCCCAGAACCGGCAGGCCGCCATGGGCGAGATGATCGGCAACATCGCCCACCAGTGGCGCCAGCCGCTGAACGCCCTCGGCCTGCTTTTGGCCAACATCAAGGACGCCCAGCATTACCAGGAGCTGGACGAGCCCTATCTGGAGCGCTCCATCGCCGAGGGGAACCGGCTGATACAGAAGATGTCCGCCACCATCAACGACTTTCGCGACTTTTTCAATCCCGGCAAGGAGGCGGTCGCCTTCGCCGCGCGCCAGCAGATCGCCCAGGCGATCGCGCTGGTGGAGTCGAGCTTCAAGAACAGCGGCATTGAGCTGCGACTGGAGGCGGACCGGGAAGTCTACCTGAGCGGTTTTCCCAACGAATACTCCCAGGTGCTGCTGAACCTGGTGTCCAACGCCCGGGACGCCATCGTCTCCCGCGGCAACCAACCGGGGAGCATCGTGATCCGGCTGAGCGAGTCGGACGGCCGGGGGTGCGTCACGGTCACCGACAACGGCGGCGGCATCCCGTTGCCGAGCATGGACAGGATCTTCGAGCCCTATTTCTCCACCAAGGAGATGGGGACCGGCATCGGTCTGTACATGTCCCAGATGATCATCGAGCGCAACATGGGGGGGAGCATCTGCGCCAGAAACGTCGCCGGGGGCGCCGAATTCACCGTGATCACGCCGCTGGCGAAGGGGGAGCCGTGAGCTACCTGCTGCGTGACGAGGCCTTCTTAAGGACGCTGACCGTGCTCTACGTCGAGGACGACCGGGACGTGAGCCTGCAACTGGGGCAGTTCCTGGCGCGCCGAGTCGGCACGCTGCTCACCGCCGGCAACGGGGCCGAAGGGGTGCAGGTCTTTTGCCGGGAGAGGCCGCAGATCGTGATCACCGACATCAAGATGCCGGTGATGGACGGCTTGACCATGGCCCAGCAGATCCGGGCCATGGGGAGCGAGGTGCCGATCATCGTCACCACCGCCTTCGAGCAGACCGAGTACCTGTTGCGCTCCATCAACATCGGCATCAACGAATACGTGACCAAGCCGGTGGACACCGGCAGGCTTTACCAGCGCCTGTTGGCCTGCGCCTACCGGCTGCGGGTCGAAAAGCAGCTGAAACTGGCGGCGGCGGTCTTCGACAACTGCCTGGAGGCCATCGTCATCACCGACGCCGACAATCTGATCGTTTCGGTGAACCGGGTTTTCTGCCAGACCACCGGCTACGAGGCGGAGGAGGTGCTGGGGAGCAATCCGAGCATCCTCGCCTCCGGCGCGCAGGAGCGCTCGTTCTACGAGGGGATGTGGAGCGAGCTCAAGGAGAAGGGGGCCTGGCAGGGCGAGATCTGCAACCGGCGCAAAAACGGCTCGTTCTATCCGGAGTGGCTGGCCATCACCACCCTTACCGACCAAAGCGGCCGGATCACCAACTACATCGGCATGTTCACCGACATCAGCAAGCGCAAGGCCGCCGAGCAGCATATCCGGCAGCTCGCCATGCACGACCCGCTGACCGGGCTACCCAACCGCTATCTGCTCAAGGCGCGCTTCGACCTGGCGCTGGCCACCGCCTGCCGCAACGGCGAATATCTGGCCGTTTTGTACGTCGACCTCGACAACTTCAAACAGGTCAACGATTCGCTGGGGCACCAGGCCGGCGATTGGGTGCTGCAGGAGGTCTCCCGGCGGCTGCAGGGGTTGTTCCGCTCCTCGGACACGGTCAGCCGGCTGGGAGGGGACGAGTTCCTGGTGGTGCTGAACGCGGTGAACCGGACCTCCGATCCGGCCAGCGCGGCCGAGAAGGTGCTGGAGAGCCTGGCTATTGCCGTGGAGGTCTGCGGCAGGGAGATCGTCGTCACCCCCAGCATCGGCATCGCCGTCTATCCGCTGGACGGCGCCGACCTGGACGCGCTGATCAGAAACGCCGACGCCGCCATGTATCGGGCCAAGCGGGAGGGAAAAAACAGCTACCTGTTTTACGAAGAGCAGCCGGCGCCCGCTCCGGCTTGAAGTTCGGATCGGACCGGCGATATCCTTAAGTCGTTTGCTTGACGCTAATCTTTCGCCTATCACTTCCCTCCCCCAAAACTCTCTCATCCCCATCCTCGAAACTCGCCGGCCCGCAGGGCAAAGGCGAGCTCCGCCCGGCCGAATCGGCGAGGCTTGCCCCCGGCCGACCATTTTTATCCGATTACTTGACCTGCATCAAGGCATCGGCTCGCCGCAGCCGCTACTGTCGGGCTACGACAGGCGGCGAGGCCGCGCCCAAGCGAAAGCGCACCGCTGCCGGGGACCGGCGGTAGGCCGCTGCCGGAGGGCGATTTGCCGCTGGGAAGAGCACGATGGACACTGCTTGGCTTAAGGGGAGGGGATGATGGCGACACTGATAGACGAACTGAAAAAGGACCATGCGGCGATTGCCGCACTGCTCGACAGGGTCAAGGATCCCAAGATCTGCGACGAGGAGGCCCACAAGATCCTGCTCACCGCCCAAAACAGTCTGATCGCGCACCTGAGGAGGGAGGACGTCGAGTTGTATCCCGCGCTGAGCGAGGCCGCCCAGCACGATGCCGGTTTGAAGCGCACGCTCGATTTCTACGCCAGGGACATGGACGGCATCACCCGCAGGGCCGTGGAGTTCTTCGAAAAATACTCGCGTCGCGACTCGCGCATCGACCGGGAATTCGCCAAAGCCTTCGGCGACGTCTTTGCCGCCATTTCCGGCAGACTGCGCAGCGAGGAAACCACCCTCTACCGCGAATACGAAAAGCTCCAACTGTAAGCCGTCAACCAGACGGGCGCCCGGTAGCCGGGCCGGCGATTGCCGGCGCGCGCCGGCGCCCCAACCGCCGCCCCCCGCCGAGGGGACAACGATTGCCTAAAGAGGGCCCGCCATGCAAGCAACCGCGAACTGGAAATCGCACAAAATTCTCATGCTCAACACCCTGGCCTTCACCGTCTGCTTCGCGGCCTGGATGTTCAACGGCGTGCTGGTCACTTTCCTGGTGGACAACCAGCTCTTCAACTGGGGGCCCGTACAGGTCGGCTGGCTGTTCGGCATCCCGGTCTTGACCGGCTCGCTGTTTCGCCTGCCGGCCGGCATGCTCACCGACAAATACGGCGGCAAACCGGTGTTCGGCGCGCTCCTGATCCTGTGCGCCGTTCCCATGTACCTCCTCTCCAAGGCGGACGGATTTGCCTCCTTCGCCCTCTGCAGTTTCGGCTTCGGCATGGTGGGGGTGAGCTTTTCCATCGGCATCGCCTTCACCTCGGTCTGGTACCCCCGCGAGCGCCAGGGGACGGCGCTGGGGATCTTCGGGGCCGGCAACGCCGGGGCGGCGCTCACCACGCTGCTGGCACCGAGCATGCTCAACAAGCTGACCAAAAACGGCGCCAACCTGGAAGGGTGGCGCGAGTTGCCGGTTTACTACGCCTTGATCCTGGCCGCCATGGGGGTGATCTTCCTGATCTTCAGCGAGAACCGAAAGCCCGCCAGCTCCGGCAAGAGCTTCCGCCAGATGCTCACCCCGTTAAAGCACCCGCGCGTCTGGCGCTTCGGCCTCTACTACTTCCTGGTCTTTGGCTGTTTCGTGGCCTTCTCCCAGTGGCTGGTTCCCTATTTCGTCAACGTCTACTACCTGCCGCTGGTGACCGCCGGGCTGTTCGCCTCCATGTTCAGCCTCCCCTCGGGCGTGATCCGCGCCCTGGGCGGCTGGATGTCGGACAAATACGGCGGCCGTACCATCATGTACTGGGTGCTGGGCGCCTCCACCGTGATCAGTCTGCTGGTGATCGTCCCCAGGATGGAGATCTACTCCCCCGGCCGCGGGGTGATGGCCAAGCGCAGCGGGGTGGTAAAGGCGGTCAGCGCCGGCGCCGTGATCCTGGAGGAAAAGGGCGCCGCCGCCGTGCTCGGCGACCGCTCCTACCCGCTGCAGGCCAAGCCCGCGGTGCTGGCCAATTTCGACGACCGGTTGCAGGTGTTTCCCGGCAAGGAGACCTGGCAGGAGCCGGTGGTCAAGGCCGGGCAGAGCGTCAAGAAGAAGGAGCTTTTGGCCAAGGGGATGACGCGCATCTTCTTCCAGGCCAACGTCTGGATCTTCGCCGTGCTGGTGCTGGTGCTGGGGACCATCTGGGGGGTCGGCAAGGCGGCGGTCTACAAGCTGATACCGGACTACTTCCCGGACGAGGTCGGCGTGGTGGGGGGGATGGTGGGGGTGCTGGGGGGGCTGGGCGGCTTCGTCTGCCCGATCGTCTTCGGCTATCTGCTGGAATGGACCGGGCTTTGGACCAGTTGCTGGATGTTCATGCTGGCGCTTTCCGTGGCCTGCCTGGTTTCGCTGCAGTACGTGGTGCGGAAGATGACCAAAGAAAAGGAGCTCGGGGAGATGCGGGCTGTGGAGGGCGAGAGGCAGAAGTGCTGAAAGCCCCGGCAGAGGCTGGCACGCGGATCCGACCGATCGGTCGGATAACGGCGCCCCCCTCAGGCCAGCCGGAACTGCCCCGCCAGCTTTTGCAGCCGTTCCGACTCGCGCGACAGCCCCGAGGAGGCCGAGGCCGTGTCGGAGGCGCCTTTGGAGGTGGCGTGCACCACCTGGGTGATCTGGTGGATGTTGGAGGTGATCTCGCTGGTGGTGGCGGTCTGCTGCTCGGCGGCGGTGGCGATCTGGTTCACCTGCATGGAGACGTCGTTGATCTGGTTCAGGATGCTCTCCAGCGCCTGCCCCGACTGGATCGAGGAGGCGGTCCCCTTTTCCACCTCGGCGACCCCCTCCTCCATGGCGGCTACCGCTCCCCGGGTCTCCTGCTGGATCGCCTTGATCATCTCGCTGATCTCGCAGGTGGCGCGGGTGGTGCGCTCCGCCAGGGCGCGCACCTCGTCGGCCACCACGGCGAAGCCGCGTCCCTGTTCTCCGGCGCGGGCCGCCTCGATGGCGGCGTTCAAGGCCAAGAGGTTGGTCTGGTCGGCGATGTCCTCGATGGTGCCGATGATGGCGCCGATCTGGTTCGAGCGGGAGCCGAGTTCTTCCACGGTCTTGGCCGCCGCCCTGACCTTTTTGGCGATGCGGTCCATGCCGTCGATGGTGTTGCGCACCACCGCCACGCCGGAGCGCGCCGTCTCCATGGCCAGGTTGGAGGTGTCGGCGGCCAGGTGGCAGTTGCGGGCGATATCCCCCGAGGTGGCGGCCATCTCTTCGCTGGCCGTGCCCACGGTGGCGGTCTGCGAGGCCACCTCCTCCGCGCCGGTGGCGATCTGCTCCGCGGTGGCGCAGAGCTGGTTCGAGGCGGCGGCCACCTGCACCGAACTCTCGGCTATTTTGGCGATGATGCCGTGCAACTTGTCGATAAAGGTGTTGAACCAGCGGTTGGCCTCGCCCACCTCGTCCTTGCCGCTGTCGTCGAGCCTCTTGGTGAGGTCTCCCTCGCCTTGGGCGATGTCCTGAAGCATGTCTCTCATCTTGCCGAGCGGCCTGGTGATGCTGCGCGCGGTGATCATGCCCAGCGTCAGCGCCGCCAGCACCGAGACCAGCGAGGCGGCCGCCAGGGCGGTCAGCGTGGACCTGAAGGCGCTCCCCGCCTCCCGGGTGCGCGTCGCCGCCAGCTTTTGTTGAAAGTCGACCATCTCCCGGGTGATGGAGGCCAGCACCGGCACCAGCGCCGGCAATTCCGTTCTCAGCACCCAATCGGCTTCCTCCTGTTTCTTCTCGGTCACCAGCGCGATGGCCCTGTTGTCGATCTCGGCCAGGGTGACGATGTTGCTCTTTAGTTTTTCGATCAGCGCCTTTCCTTCCGGGTAGCTCTCCAGCTTTTCCAGCCTGCTCAGATTCTCGCGGTACTGCGCCCGCTCATGCTCTATGTCTTCCTGCTCCTTGGCCCTGAAGGCCTCGTCGGCGATGCCGACGATCATGGCCGTGGACCTGACGATGTTCAGCACGGAGCGTTGCACCTCGTAGGTGGCGACCAGTTTCGGACTGTTGCTGCCGGTGAGTTTCGTCACCTGCTCGTGCATGGTGGCCGCATTGAAATAGGCCACGGCGGCGACCGCCAGAATTAAGAGCACCATGCCCGCGAAGCCCAGCCCCAGCCTGACGCCGATCTTGAGATTTTTCACGCGCTACCTCCGATGAATCGAAAATGTCAGCCCTGTTCCGCATGCTCATGGACGAAGCGCCGGGAGCCGCTTCCTGGATTGCCGGCGGCGCCGCGACGAATCAAAAACTCCAAGAGTAGCCTGACACGGCTCGATTTCAATCGGAATTGTAAAAAAATATTAATGTAGTGCGGCCGCGGCGCGGCTTGCGTGCGGGACCCGGAACGCGCCAAGGCGAGGCATGAGCCTCGCCTTGGCGATTTTTTCGATCTGCTTTGGGGGATGCGGCGCCGACGTCAGCAGGGCATGCCGGAGTTCTTGCGGGAGTAGCAGATCCAGGTCAGCAGTATGCAGCTCAGGTAGAAGATGATGAAGCCGTAGAGCGCCGCCTGAGGGCCGCCGGTGAGCGAGATGGAGGTGCCGAACGCCTTGGGGATGAAGAAGGCCCCGTAGGCGGCGAAGGCCGAGCTGAAGCCGAGCACGGCCGCTCCTTCCTTGCCGGCCTCGGCGATCGCCTGCTTCTCCGCGGCCTCTCCCCGGCCGGCCGCGGCGCGCTGCCGCTCGGTCAGGAAGATCACCGGGATCATCCTGAAGGTGGAGCCGTTGCCGACGCCGGTGGTGATGAACATCAGGATGAACATGGCCAAAAAGCCCCAGAAGTTGCCGGCCGCGCCGTGGCCGGGGAGGTAGTGGAGCACGCCGAAGACGGCGGCCGCCATGACCACGAAGTTCCAGAAGGTGACCTGCGCCCCACCCAGCTTGTCCGACATCCAGCCGCCGACCGGACGGGCGAGGGCGCCCACCAGCGGGCCCAGGAAGGCGTACTGGGTCGGGTTGACGCCGGGGAACTGGGACTTGATCAAGAGCGGCAGCCCGGCGGAGTAGCCGATGAAGGAGCCGAAGGTGCCGAGGTAGAGCCAGCACATGATCCAGTTGTGCTTGCGCTTGAAGATCACCGACTGCTCCGAGAAGGAGGCCTTGGCGTCGGCGATGTCGTGCATGCCGAACCAGGCGGCGACGGCGGAGGCGACGATGAACGGCACCCAGACGAAGCCCGCGTTCTGCATCCAGAGCGACTTGCTCACCCCCTTGACCACGCAGAGCTGCGGGCCGCCGCACAAGGCGCCGAACACGCCGGTGGTGATCACCAGCGGCACCAGGAACTGCATGGCGCTGACCCCCAGGTTGCCAAGCCCCGCGTTCAGTCCGAGGGCGGTCCCCTTCTGCGCCTTGGGGAAGAAGAAGCTGATGTTGGACATGCTGGAGGCGAAGTTGCCGCCCCCCAGGCCGCACAAAAGAGCCAGCGTCAGCATGGTGGCGTAGCTCGTGTTCGGGTCGCGCACGGCGAAGCCGATGCCGATGGCCGGCAAGAGCAGCGAGGCGGTGGAGATCGCGGTCCAGACCCGGCCGCCGAAGACCGGCACCACGAAGGAGTAGAAGATCCTGAGGGTGGCGCCGGTGAGGCCGGGGAGCGCCGCCAGCCAGAAGAGCTTGTTGGCGTCGAAGCCGAAGCCTATGGACTGGAGGTTGACCACCACCACGCTCCAGACCATCCAGACGGCGAAGGAGAGAAAGAGCGACGGGATGGAGATCCAGAGGTTGCGCGAAGCGATCGCCTTCCCCTCGTTCTCCCAGAATTTGTGGTCTTCAGGCTGCCACTTTTTTAAAACGCGCGATGCCATGTATCTACTCCTCCTATGAGTGAAATATAGTTAATGCCTGCCATTTGGGTCGGATTGCCGTTAAAGGTTGCCCCTGGAGCGCCAGCGGTAGAGGATCGGCGGATCTTTCACGAAGTCGATCGGCAGGTAGAGCATGTGCACGAGCTTGGTGAAGGGAAGCAGCGCCACGATCAGGAAGGCGCAGGCCGCGTGCAGCTTGAAGACCAGCGGGAAGTCGGCCACGTACCCCAGCTGCGGGTTGAAGGAGACGATCGACCAGAGGTAGGGGACCGCCGTGTACAGGTACCACTGGGAGCCCCAGCGCATGAAGCAGCCGATGTAGACCCCGGTGCCGGCCTGGAAGGCGAGCAGGAAGAGGAGCAGCCAATCGGAGGAAAAGGTCACCTGCTTCAGCATGCCCGAGTTGGCGCGGCGCAAGAGGAGCAGCACGATGCCGAGCAGGGCGAAGAGGCCGAGCGCCAATCCCAGGCTCTCCAGGATCAAAAGCGTGGTCTGGTTGCCGAGAAAGCCCTTCATGAGGCCGGGGAAGGCGAAGGCGAAAACGTGCGCGATCAGGATCGGCAGGATGCCGAAGTGCCACGGGTTGATCCCCCAGTAGAGGAGCTTTCGCTCCAGGAACTGGGTGGAGTAGGCCGACCAGGTGAGCCGGCGGCTGCAAAAGCGAAGCGGAGTGACCACCAGCAACAGGGCCAGCGCCGCGTAGGGGAGCGCGATGAAGATCAAAGCGTTCAGCATGTCGATACCTCCTTGCAGTCGGCGCTGCAGAGAATTTCCGCCGCCGTCACCAGGGCGAGCCAGGGGGAGGCGGCGTGCCTTGCGTAACCCTCCACCAGTTTGTTCAGTCCGGGAAGCACCATCTCCTCGATGAAGCTGCGCCGGAAGGCGTCTTCGCCGCGCTTGGCCAGGTGGGCCAGGAAGCTCAAGAGCACCGCCAGGTGGTCGGGGAGCTCGCACCCCTCGGGGGTGAAGTCGTGCCTGCCGAACTCCTGCTTCACCCGGATCAGGAAGGCGCCCTTTTTCTGGTTGTCGCCGTACAGGTGGTGGGCGAGATAGGGGGCGGCCGCCGGGTTGAAGTCGAAATTGGCCACGTAATCCTCCTGCAGCTCGGCAAGCGTAGAGCCCTGCACGAAGGAGGCGACGGGGAGGGCGGGCGAGGGGAGCCCCTCTTGCTCCAGATGGGAGGCAAGGCTGCCGTAGGACGCGAGGAGCCCTTCCCGGTCGTTCGGGTAGTCCAAAAGTCGCGACAGGCCGCGATAGCTTTCGATTATGCTCATTTGGCCCTCCGGGTCTTTTCCAGGATGCCGAAGCCCGCCTGCTGCTTGCGTTTTTCCGGGTCCTGGTCCTCGCGCTGCTGCGCGGGAATCACGTTGCGCTCGTTGTAGCCGGCCAGGGTGAACAGGCGGTAGAGCTTCAAGGCCGAAGCCCGGTCCATGCCGGCGTCGCTCAATACCGCGGCGTCGACCGGGGCGCCCAGGTTCTCGCCGCGCATGAAGACCCTGAGGGCGATCAGCTTTCTAAGCGCCTTCTCGATCACCTGGTGGTTGCCGCCTGCCAAAAGGCTCGCCAGGTAGCCGATCGGCACCCTGAGCTTCTCCAGCGCCGGGATCATGCCGTGCTCCAGAAGCTTGTGGGTCTCGCCGAACACGGAGAGCACCGGCGAGAGCGACGGGATGTAATAGGCCATCGGCATGGTGCGGAATTCCGGGTGCAGCGGCAGGGCGATGCCGAACTCCTTCACCAGGGTGTAGACCGGGCTCTTGACGGCGGCCTCCAGCCATTGCTCGGTGATGCCGTTCTTCCTGGCCCCCTCCTGCACCTTCGGGTCCCTCGGGTCGAGGATGTGGGCGCGCTGGGCGTCGACCAGCTGATCGTCGCTGCCGGTGAGCGAGGCCTCCACCCCGTCGGCGTCGTACAAGAGCACGCCCACGTAGCGGATGCGCCCCACGCAGCTGTGGGCGCAGGCGTTGCACTGGCCGCTCTCCACCCGCGGGTAGCAGAAGATGCACTTCTCCGCCTTGCCGCTTTGCCAGTTGAAATAGACCTTCTTATAGGGGCAGGCGCTGGTGCAAAAGCGCCACCCTTTGCAGACGTTCTGGTCCACCAGCACGATGCCGTCCTCGCCGCGCTTGTAGAGCGCGCGCGACGGGCAGGAGGCGACGCAGGCCGGGTTCAGGCAGTGGTTGCAGATGCGCGGCAGGTACTGCATGAACATGGTGTCGTACTGGTCGACCACCTGCTTGTCCTGCAGGTTCATGTCCTTGGCCGCGTAGATCTGGCTCCCCGAGAGGTCGTCGTCCCAGTTGGGACCACCCTGGATCTCGTCGATGTCGTCTCCCGAGATCTGGGAGAAGGCCCGGGCCACCGGCTGGTCGTCGGAATCCTTGGCGCCGGCGAGGTTGCCGTAGTCGAAGTCGAACGGCTCGTAGTAGTCCTCGATCTTGGGCATGTTGGGCTGGAAGAACATGTTCAAAAGC
This sequence comes from uncultured Geobacter sp., assembly GCA_903925075.1. GTDB lineage: Bacteria > Desulfobacterota > Desulfuromonadia > Geobacterales > Geobacteraceae > Geomonas. The sequence goes on along the minus strand of CAIYDQ010000025.1, from coordinate 25,442 downwards.
GTCGGCCCCTTCCCCATCGCCTTTAGCCTCAGCTTCTTGCCGTCGACCACGAAGCCCCCCTTGAAGCGCTGCTGGTTCTCCCACTGCTTCGGATAGCCGACCCCGGGCTTGGTCTCCACGTTGTTCCACCACATGTACTCGGCGCCCTTCCTGTCGGTCCAGATGTTCTTGCAGGAGATGGAACAGGTGTGGCAGCCGATGCACTTGTCCAGATTGAAAACCATCACTATTTGTGCTCTAACGTCCATGGCATTTACCCCTTTAGCTTTCTGACGACGACGTAGCTGTCGCGGTTCACCCCGGTGGGGCCCCAGTAGTTGAAATAGTAGCTGGACTGGGCGTAGCCGCCGAGCATCAGCGTCGGCTTCAGCCGGACGCGCGACAGGCTGTTGTGCACGCCTCCCCGCTTGCCGGTCTTTCTCGACTTCTTGATGTTCAGGGTGCGCTCCGGCGCGTGGTACATGATGGCGGAGCCCTTGGGGATGCGGGCCGAGACGATGGAGCGGCAGACCACCACGCCGTTGGCGTTGTAGACCTCGATCGATTCGTTGTCCTCGATGTCGGCCCCTTGGGCGTCCTCGTGGTTCAGCCAGACCGCCTGGCCGCCGCGGGAAAGGGTCAGCATCCTCAGGTTGTCGCTGTAGGTCGAGTGGATGCCCCACTTGCCGTGCGGCGTCAGGAAGTTCAGCACCAGGCCGGTTTCCCCTTCGGTCTCGTCCAGAAGCGCCGGGTCGAGCTTGCCCTTGAAGGTGGGGAGCCCCTCGGCGAACTCGCCGTAATACGGATGGTCCAGGTAGAGCGATTGGCGGCCGGAGAGGGTGCGCCAGGGGACGTCGTGCTCCACGTTCAGCGTGAACGGGGAATAGGGGCGGCCGTCGTTCAAAAGCCCGCTCCACAAAGGCGAGCTGATGATGCGGCGCGGCTTCTGGGTGATCTCCTCCCAGCTCATGCGGAAGTCCCGGGACTTCTCCGAGATCTGCGCCAGAGGCTTGCCTACCCGCTTCTCCAGCTTCTGAAAGGCGCGGTGCGCCAGCTCCCCGTTGGTCTCCGAGGCAAGCGACAGGATCACGTCCGCTATGGTCTTCTCGTCCTCGATGTCGATGTAGGTCTTGCCGTTCCAGCTCCTGGTCGGCATGGTGGTGAGCAGCTTCTCGTGCACGTCGTCCGCGTCGTAGTAGTTGCCGTGCGCGCCCAGGTGGCCGATGTCGGGACCAAGCGACATGAAGCGGTTGTAGAGGTTCACGTAGTCGCGCTCGACGATGGCCAGGTTGGGCATGGTCTTGCCGGGAATCGGCTCGCACTCGCCGAGCTTCCAGTCGAGCACGCGGCGCTGGGCGATCTCGCCGGGGGTGTCGTGCAGCAGCGGCGCGGCGATCACGTCCTTGACCGGCGTGGCCAGGTGCTTCTCGGAGAGCTCGCTCACCTTCTTGGCGATCATGCCGAAGATCTTCCAGTCGCTCTTGGACTCCCAGGTGGGGGGAACCGCCGCGTCCATGCAGTTCACGAAGGAGTGCATGTCGGTGGTGTTCAGGTCGCTCTTCTCGTACCAGGTGGCGGCGGGGAGCACGATGTCCGAGTACATGGTCGAGCTGTCCATCCTGAAGTTCAGATCGACCACCAGATCCATCTTCCCCTGCGGCGCCTTCTCGTGCCAGACGATGTCCTGCACCACCCCTTTGGCCGCCTCCTTGGCGGTGCAGTTGGCGTTGGGCGAGCCGATCACGTGCTTCAGGAAGAACTCGTGCCCCTTGGCGGAGGAGGAGATGGCGTTGCCGCGCCAGATGAACCAGACCTTGGGAGAGTTCCCTTCCCCGTCCGGGTCCTCGATGGCGAAGCGGGTGGCGCCGCTTTTCAGGCGCGCCACCAGCCAGGCCCGGATCTCGGCGTCGTTTTGGCATCCTTCCGCCTTCGCCTTCTCCATCAGCTTCAAGGTGGAGTCGTTGAAGTGCGGGGCGAAGGGGAGCCAACCCATCCGGACCGCCTTGGCGTTGAAGTCGGCCGTGTGGATCGGCATCTTCTCGCCGGTCTCGGGCTTGAAGTAGTCGACGAAGCTTCTGTCGTAGCGCCACTGGTTGGAGTGCATGTACCAAAAGCTCGGGGTGTTCTGCAGCCGGGAGGGCTTGATCCAGTCCTGGCCGTTGGCGATCGAGTTCCAGGGGGCGAGCGGCGCCAGTTTCTCCTGTCCCACGTAGTGGCCGAGCCCGGCGCCGTTTCTGCCGACGCTGCCGGTCAAAACAAGCGCGGTGATGGCGGCCCGGTAGATCAGGTCGTTGTGGTACCAGTGGTTCACGCCGGCGCCGATCAGGATCATGTTGCGCCCGGTGCTCTGCTCGCCGTTGGTGCCCCATTCGCGGGCGATGTTGATCAGCGTCTGGCTGTCGATGCCGGTATGCTTTTCCTGCCACTTGGGGGTGAAGGGAAGCTCGGAATCGTAGTCTCGGGGATAATCTCCGGAGAGTCCCCGGGAGACGCCGAATTGCGCCATCATCAGGTCGAAGACGGTAGTGACCGCGATCTCGCCCGCCAGCGTCCGGACCCGGCGGATGGGCACTTCCCTCAGCGCGTCCTGCTCGCCTTCGAAGCGGAAACGCACCTTGCAGGTTTGCTGCCCCAGGAAGCTCAGCGCGCAGTCGATCTCGGCGCCGTCCACCATGTCCTTCATGTCCAGGTTCCAGTTACCTTCCTCTTTGCTCCAGCGCGAACCCATGGAGCCGTGCGGCACGCGCACCTCGCCCGCGGCGTCGGCCACGCACAAGGTCCAGTCGGCGTGCTCGATCCCTTGGGAGCGCTCGAACTCGTCCGCGCGCAGGAACTCGCCCTGGCGCCAGCTGCCGTCCTTCTCGTCGAGCTTCACCAGGAAGGGGAGGTCGGTGTACTTGCGGGCGTAGTCGTCGAAGAAGGGGACGGTGCGGTCCGCGTAGTACTCCTTCAGGATCACGTGGTTGAGCGCCATCCAGAAGGCGCCGTCGTGCCCCTGCTGAACGGGGAGCCAGGCGTCGGCGAACTTGCTCGCCATGGAGTAGTCCGGCGACATCACCACCACCTTGGTGCCGTTGTAGCGGGCCTCGGCGAGGTAGTGGGCGTCGGGGGTGCGGGTCATCGGGATGTTGGAGCCGCAGACCACGATGTAGGAGGCGTTGTACCAGTCGGCCGACTCGTTCACGTCGGTCTGCTCGCCCCAGATCTGCGGCGAGGCCGGCGGGAGGTCGCAGTACCAGTCGTAGAAGCTGAGCGATACGCCCCCCAGAAGCTGCAGGAAACGGGCGCCGGCCGCGTAGCTGATCATGGACATGGCGGGGATGGGCGAGAAGCCGATCACCCGGTCCGGTCCGTGTTTTTTGGTGGTGTAGACGGTCGAGGCGGCGATCAGCTCGACCACGGTCTCCCAGCTGGCGCGCCGGAATCCGCCCATGCCGCGCTTGGTGACGTAGGAGGCGCGCTTTTCGGGGCTCTCCACGATGCTCGCCCAGGCGTCGACCGGGTCGGCGTGCTGCTGCCGGGCTTCCAGCCAGCGGTCGATCAGTGTCCCCCGCAGATAAGGGTGCTTCACCCGCATCGGGCTGTAGAGGTACCAGGAGAAGCTGGCCCCGCGCGCGCAGCCGCGCGGCTCGTGGTTCGGGATGGTGCCGTCGAACTGCGGGTAGTCGTTGGCCTGCAGCTCCCAGCCGACGATACCGTCCTTCACATGCACCATCCAACTGCAGCCGCCGGTGCAGTTCGCGCCGTGGGTGCTCCTGACCACCTTGTCGTACTGCCAGCGGTTGCGGTAAAACTCCTCCCAGTCCCTTCCCTGCGGGGAGCACTCGTCCTTGATCCGATCTTCCGACATCAGCTGATCCTCCTCTTGTAAATTATGGCTGCCACGATGCAGAGAGCGAAGAAGCCGAGGCCGGCGGCCGGGTACGGGTCGCTGACCGGTTCCTGGCGCTTGGAGGCGTCGTTGGCGTCCCGGAACAGCGCCGTCAGCGCCGTAGTCTCGTCCTCGCTCAAGGGGCGATCGGCGTAGGCCTTCTTCATGATCGGGAAGCTCAGCGCCTTCAGGGCGCCGCGCACCCCGGGCTCTCCCATCTTGCCGTAGATGCCGGTCAGGTCCTTGGCCAGCGCGCCGCCGTTAATTCCCGGATAGCGCAGCGCATGGCAGGCGACGCAGGGAGGGCCGCCCTTGGACAACGGCGTCTTGCCGGTGAAAAGAGCGGTGCCGGCGGCGAGCAGTTCCTTGGTCGGCACCGTTTCTTTTGCGGGCTCGGCGGCGGCAGGCGCGGCGGCGGAGGCTCCGGCCGCGTCCGTTCCCCCTTGCAGGAAGGAGGCGATCTTTTGGGCGTCCTCGCGGCTGACGCCGAGGTTCGGCATCTCGGAGCCGTACTTCTTCACCAGCTCCACTTGAACCGGGTCCTTGTCAGCGGCGAGTTTGTCCGGCTCGACGATGAGGCGGAGCAGCCAGTCGGCGGAGCGTCTGCTGCCCACTCCCTTGAGGTCGGGGCCGGCTCCGTCGCCGCCGCCGATCGTGTGGCAGCCGGAGCACTGCTTCTCGAACAGCTCCTTTCCTGAATCCGCCAGCGCCGGGCCGGCGGCCAGCAGCAGCAACAGCGGGGCCAGAAGCCAGCGGCGCGTCGTGAATGGGTGGGACATGTACGTTCCTCCTTCGTTGATAAGGTCGGGTGCCTATGTTGACTGAACTGTGTGGGAACTTTAGAACAGTATTTCGGCCATTGGCTTGACTCAGGTCAAAAAAGACTAGTTACTGGACGTAGCGGGTCACTTTGCGGTTTTTAAACGAAAGAGGGGGGGGAGCGCAGGGCGCGAGGGCATGGCGATGGGGGAAGTTGGGGAGATATACTGGGATCGGGCTTATCTTAACGGTGGTGCTTTATGCTGGATTGGTACTGGCTCCTCCCCCAGCGGGGGGAGGTTGGGAGGGGGGAAGAACGGCAGCAGGGACTCTCGGCGCAGGGGAAGGTTTAAGGGCGCGCGGCATCCATCGGCGTGGTCGGTTCGCCGCTGTAGAGCAGGGCGTGATGTTTGAAGGCCTCCTCGACCTTCTCTTTGACGTCCTCGGCGCGCCAGGGCTTGTTGAGGTATTTGTAGATCGCTCCGACGTTGATGGCGTCGGTGATCGACTCCATGTCGGCGTGGGCCGAGAGCACGATGCGCACCGTGTCGGGATAGAGTTCCTTGACCCGCCCCAGGAATTGGGCGCCGTTCATCCCCGGCATGCGGAAATCGGAAACGATCACGGCAACCCTGTGGAGCGACAGCATCTCCAATCCCTCCAGGGCGTTGGGCGCGCTGAGCACGCAGTATCCCTCCATGAGCAGCAAGGTCTGCAAGGCCCTCAGCACATGTTCGTCGTCATCCACCAGCAGCACAGTTTTCCCCCGAGGCCCTTCGCTGAGCGCCGCCGGGGGGAGGTGGCAGCTGCCAAGGAGCAGCCGCTCGAAGTCGGCGGCGGGGATCGGCCGACTGAAATAAAACCCCTGCATCTCGTCGCACCCCTGCCTGCGCAGGTAGTTCAACTGCCCTTGCGTCTCCACGCCTTCGGCGATCACCTTCATCTGCAGGGAATGCGCCATGGCGATGACGGCCTTGGCTATGGCGGCGTTGTGCGGGTCGCTGGTGATCTCCTTGATGAAGGACTTGTCGATCTTCAACTTGTCGAAAGGAAAACGCTTGATGTAGCAAAGGCTGGAGTAGCCGGTGCCGAAGTCGTCCATCGCCAGGGAAACGCCCAAGCGTTTCAGCTGGTCCAGCACCGAGGTGACTCGCTCCACGTCTTGCATGACCATCCCCTCGGTTATTTCCAGTTCCAGGAAACAGGGATCGAGTCCCGTCTCCCTCAGGCACTCCCCGATCAGCGAGGCGATGTTCTGCTGCCTGAACTGGCGGGGCGAGAGATTGACCGCCACGGGCAAAAGGGGGAGCCGGGCGTCCTGCCAGGCCTTGTTTTGGGCGCAGGCGCTCCTCAGCACCCAGGCGCCGATCGGCACGATCAGCCCGGTCTCCTCGGCAAGCGGGATGAAGACGTCGGGCGCCACCGGGCCCAACTCCGGGCTATGCCAGCGCAGCAGGGCCTCCATGCCGGTGATGGCGCCCGAGACCAGGCTCACCTTCGGCTGGTAATGAAGCGTCAACTCGCAGCGCTCCAGAGCCCGCCGCAGATGCTTCTCCATGGTCAGGCGCGCCTGCGACAAGGCGTTCATTTCCCCGATGTAGAAGCTGAAGGTGTTTTTCCCCTGTTCCTTGGCCCGGTACATGGCGACTTCCGCGTTCTTGATCAGCGTCTGCACGTCGTCGCCGTCTTTGGGGGAGATGCTGATGCCGATGCTGACCGTGACCACCACTTCCTGGCCGTTGACCCGCAGCGGCTGGGCGACGGACTCGGTGATCTTGACGGCTATCGACGGGGCGGTATCGGCGAGATTGTGGTCGGAGACGATCAGCACCAACTCGTCGCCTCCCAGGCGCGCTACGGTGTCTCCGGCCCTGACGCACGCGGTGACGCGCTCGGCCACCATGGTCAAGAGCAGGTCGCCGCCGTCGTGCCCCAGCGTGTCGTTGATCAGCTTGAAATTGTCGAGGTCCAGCACGAAGACGGCCACCTGCTGCCGGTTGCGCTGGGAGATGAGCAGCGCCTGACGGATGCGGTCGGTCAGCAGGTTCCGGTTGGGGAGGCCGGTGAGGCCGTCGTGGTTTGCCTGGTAGGCGAGTTGCTCCTCGTAGCGTTTGCGCTGGGTGATGTCCTTGAAGGTCTCGACGACGCCCAGCAGTTCTCCCCTGCCGCTGCGGATCGGAGCCGCGTTGAAGACGATGAACCGCTCCCGGCCGTTGATGTCGTACCACCCTTCGGACTGCAGACCTTCCGGGATGAAGCTCGATTTTTCGAAGATGCCGTAGCGTTTGCGCGCCTCTTCCAGGTCGCCCGACAGCACGATGTCCGCCAACACCGGCCGCTTCTCCTGGTAAAAGGGCTTCCATTGGTCGTCGGTCCCCAGCATCTGCTGCGCGTCGACGCCGGTCAGCTCTTCGCAGGCCCGGTTCCAGATCAGCACCCGATGCTCGGGGCTGACAACGAACAGCGGCACCGCGCTCTGCTGTACGAGGCTGGTCAGGAACTCCCGGGTCCTGGCCGAGTTGGCCATGTCCAGGCTGCTGAGCGGGCGAGCGATCAGCCACCAAAAGACGGGGGCGCTGATGGCTGCCAAAAGCACGGAGTTGGCCAGAGCCAGCAGAGATCCGTGGACTCCCGGCAGCAGACGGGGGAGCAGGGACATCAACAGTAATTCCGTGCAAAAAGCGACCAGCAGCAGCGCGGCCAAAATGAGATAGGGGCGGCTGAAATGTTTGGTCGACGGAGCGGGACCCTTCATATCACCTCTGGTTCAGGCGGAGTAAACAAGTTCGGCCAAGCCTAATCGATTCTCTGCGAAAATACACAAGTGTTCTATCGGCATCTTCGGCTGTAAGTCAAGTTTTTGTGACACAATATATAGTTAGATATGTCTGCCGATATTTAGCTTATTAAATATAGCTAATTATTAAGGTTTAAAGAGTTGACGGCAGTGCCCCCTGACCCCGCAAGGGGAGGTGGGACTGTTTTCGGGTGGTGGTTATTTGCCGTGGTATCGGGGGGAGGGGGATGGTAGGCTTGCAGGGTCGTTGGCGACTTGCCGAGAAAAATCTCCTCACTCAAAATAATCTTTCAAAATTAACTTGAAAAAGTTCTAATTTGTCGGTACACATATTCATGCGCGCGGACGTGGCGCTCCGGAGGATGTTGCCATGAATAAGACTTTTGACGAAGGGTATGCTCGTTACCTGAGTTTTCTGGCTAAACTGGATAAGACGGACGATATCAAAGAAAAAAATGTGCTTTTCAGACAACTTACGGAACAGCTGTCCGAGCTGGAGAAAAGGCTCAATACCACCAACTTCGCACCCGATTGGGATGAGACCGATACCGAGGATTCCGATCTGACCTACTGGATCTAGCTCATCGCTGCCAGGCTCGGATGTCGCTCGCCGACATCCGGGCACCCAAGTGCCCGGACCTGAGGCACAGTTCGATCAGCCCCCTTTTTCGCCGCAACGTTGCCCGTCCAGGGCTCATCTCAGCACCCCCGCTCCCCAGCGTTCGCTCTCTCCGCGTCCCGGGCGGCCATCGTTCCCGCGCGTAGGATGCGGTGAGGCACGACCGCATCGCGGTTCGCACGATGCGGTTCACGATGTTCACCGCATCCGGGTATATCGTGCCGGAACCACCCTAAACGAGCAACCTACAGACCGCCGTCCTCCGGGTGGTCGATCACCCGCGGAACCTTTTCCTTGTAGAGGATCAGGTTCACCTGATCCTTGATCCTGCTGAAACTGAAGTTGAGATTGTGCTCATACGCCAGCAGCGCCACCGGCTCGATCTGACCGGGATCGCGCAGCCTGAACAAGATGCGGTTCCCTTGGGCGAGCGATTCCAGGAACTTGATGGTGACGTCGAATTCGATGCTGCCGCGCTCGCGGGTCAGATCGATCAGGTTCCCTTCTTCGCCTTCGCTGAACTGCTCGCTCAGGTTGATCCTGCGCGTAGCGTTTCCCGCCCTGTCGGCAAAGCTCCTGATGATCCCGCCCCCGCCGATGAAGGTTTCGTCCTCGATCACGAAACGCCCCAGACGGATGTTGTCGCTGAACAGATCGGCCGCGATTTCTCCTTTCAGCGACAGCAGCACGTTTCCCACCTCGGTCGCCATCAGCTCTTCCGCGTACCGCTCGGTCACTTCCAGCGAAGACGAATCCAACCGCTCCTCGATGGCCAGCACGGTCGCCTGCACTTCGCTCGTGGCGAGCTTCAGGGTGTAGGTCCTGCCGTTTTTGAAGGGCTGATCGGCGAGCCAGAAGATGCTTGCCCTGAACTCCCGTGTCTTCGCCGGCGCTTTGCTGCGGTGGGCGATCACTTCGCCGCGCTCCACGAAAAGCTCGTCCTCGGTGGTGATGCCGATGCACTCCCCTGCCTTTGCCTGCGCCAGGTCGGGCGCCTGCCATTTCTCGATGCTCTTGATCCTGGTGATCTTACCGGAGGGGAGGAAGATGACCTCGTCTCCCTTTTGCGCCGAACCGGTCTCGATCCTGCCGGCGTAGATCCTTTTGCCGTCCCATTTGTAGACGTCCTGCACCGGCAGGCGCAGCGGCAGATCGCTGTCGCCCCGCACGTTTTCGAAGGTGTCGAGCCCCTCCAAAACGGTGGGGCCGGTGTACCAGGGGGTGCCCCCCAGCCGGGTCGCCATGTTCTCGCCGTCGCGCGCCGAAATCGGGATCACGTAGGAGGGGATGATGTCCACCGAATGCAGGAAGGCGCGGATGTCGTTTTCCACCTGGCGAAAGACCTTTTGGTCGTAGCCCACCATGTCCAGCTTGTTGATGGTGACGATCACCTGGCGGATGCCGAGCAGCGACAGCACGTAGGCGTGGCGCTTGGTCTGCTCCCGCACCCCCTCGACCCCGTCCACCAGCAGGATCGCCGCGTCCGCCGAAGAGGCGCCGGTGATCATGTTCTTCAAGAACTGCTTGTGGCCCGGCGCGTCGATGATCACGTAGGGGCGCTTCTCGGTCTTGAAAAAGGTGGACGCGGTGTCGATGGTGATGTTCTGGTCGCGCTCCTCTTCCAGGGCGTCCATCAGGTAGGCGTACTCGAACTCGCGCCCCTGCGCCCGGCAGGTGGCGGCGATCTCCTGGTAGCGCGTCTCGGGGATGCTGCCGGTGTCGTAGAAAAGGCGCCCGATCAGCGTGGATTTGCCGTGGTCCACGTGTCCGACGATGACTATTTTAAGGGTTTCGTCCTGGTTCATATCTCCTCCTGGAGGCTAAAAAACGGTTCAACCGGGGTCACATATACCCTTTGGCGCGCAGTTTCTGCATGGCGTAGGCGTTTTCCTGGTCCTGGGCGCGGCCGGCGCGCTCCGGGGTGTTGATCACCTTGAGCTCCGCGATGATCTCCTCGACCGTGACGGCGTTGGAATCGATCGGCTTGGTGCACGGCATGCAGCCCAGCGACCGGAACCGTTTGCCGTCCTTGGCGAAGTACAGCGGGCAGATCTCGAACTTCTCGCGCTGAATGTATTCCCAGATGTTCAGCTCGGTCCAATGCAGGATCGGGTGCACCCTGACATGCGTGCCCAGCGCGAAGGTGGTGTTGAACTGGTCCCAGAGCTCGGGCGGCTGGTCTTTGTAGGCCCACTCGAAGTTCTTGTCGCGCGGCGAAAACACCCGCTCCTTGGCGCGGCTCCCCTCCTCGTCGCGGCGGATGCCGAGGAACAGTCCGTGGAAGTCGCGCTCCTCGATGATCCTGGTCAGCCCCTCGGTCTTCAACTTGCCGCAGCAGACCATGCGTCCCGCCTCCGGGCTCATCTTGGCCGCAATCGCCTCCTGGTTGCTGCCGACGATCAGGTCCGCCTGCCATTCCCGCGCCATCCTGTCCCGATACTCGATCATCTCCGGGTACTTGTAGGTGGTGTCGATGTGCACCAGCGGAAAGGGGATCTTGCCGAAGAAGGCCTTGCGCGCCAGGTGGATCATGGTGGTCGAGTCCTTGCCGATCGAGTAGAGCATCGCCAGGTTCTCGAATTTACGGTAGGCTTCCCGGAAAATGTAAATGCTTTGGGCTTCAAGTTCATCAAGATGATCGTACATGGGTCGATATCCTCCCTAAATTTAATCTCTAGCGGTGCAGTCCGCACTCCTTGTGCTCCGGGTTTTCCCACCACCAGCGCCCCGCCCTCGGCTCCTCGCCCTCGGAGATGGCCCTGGTGCAAGGGGCGCAGCCGATTGAGGGGTAACCCTGGGCGTGGAGCTTGTTGACCGGGAGGCGGTGCTCTTTGGCATAATCCCAAACCTGCGCCTCGCTCCAGTTTGCCAGCGGGTTGATCTTCACCAGCCCACCGTGCAGCACGTCGATTTCGATGCAGGGGAGGGCGGTGCGGGTGGTGCTTTGTTCCTTGCGCATGCCGGTGACCCAACCCTTGAGTCCCGAGAGGGCGCGGCCAAGAGGCTCGACCTTGCGCAGGCGGCAACACTCGTGGCGGTTTTCCAGGGAGTCCCGGAACGAGTATGCCCCTTTGGCCCGGAGTAGTTGCTCTACTGCTTCGTGTTTCGGAAAATACCAGTCGATGGAGAGGCCGTAGCGCTCGGAGATGCGCTCGGCGACTTGATAGGTTTCCTCGTTGAGGCGCCCGGTGTCGAGGGCGAAAACGCCGATCGGCAGGCGCAGTTGGTGAATCAGGTCAAGGATAACCAGGTCTTCGACGGAAAAGGAGCAGGCGAGTTGCACGGCTCCGACCGCAGCCGCGACGCCTTTTTCCAGGATTTCCGTTGGTTGGGCATCGTCTGCAAACTGCGGAAGAGCGACCTCGATTTGAGTTGTAGGCATGAGCCCCCCGGGTGACGGCGCGGATCGAAATGCGCCCAATTGATACCAGCTTCGCTAACCGCGGTTAGCGTCTGGATAGTTCTGTACTTGTTTGCTATGGAATAAGCAGGTGAACAGAGCATAGGTTTTAAAAGCTAAATTGTCAAGAAATATTTTTCATAATACACTAGACTTATGTGGTATTTGATAAGTTTCTGTAATTATGGGGATTTTTGTGCGCGCCGGTGCGGGAGGAGCTGCCATTGGCAAAAGCGCCAACCGAATATATGGCAGCCCCATCGGCGGAGGTTTGGCTTCGATGCTCGTCAACTGCGCGGCTCACGCTGGCGACGGCCTTGACAGAAGCGAAGGCGGGTTGTTCATACCCCAAACGGGGTAGCAGTTGGAGCATTACAGGTTCATGCAATGCCGGCGTGGACCAGCGACGAGCCTGTAAAAAGCAATAAAAGCCGGAATCACAGCGGTTTTATGAGTTGGCACGGGCTATGCTGAAGTAGAATGCAAGTAGATCACATCAGAAAGGAGAGCCCAAATGAAAAAGATACTGTCAACCATCCTTGCCGCACTCGCCGCTGTTTCTTTCGCTGCCATCGTATCCGCTGCCGATGTTCCCAGCAGCGAGCCGTCGCCGGCACCCGCCGCGCAGGCGAGCACCGAGCAAGCGAAGCCGGTTAAGAAGCATAAAAAGGTAAAAAAACATCGCCGGCACACGAAAAAGAAAGCGGCCAAAAAACAAGCTGCTCCGACCGAAGCACCTGCGGCAACGGCAGCGCCGGCAACTCCGCCGGCAGCGGACATGAAAAAATAGGCCGATCGACGACGAAAACGCAAAGGGGCGGCAACATCACACGGTGTTGCCGCCTCTTTGCGTTTATGAAAGGCCTATTGCGACGGCGATTGATGTCTTGAGAATTCTTCTCAGCAATGCTAGAGTTGTACAGCAAATAGGACATAAGCTAGCCGAGGTCACGACATGCGAGTAGTCAATTTTTCAGAAGCGCGGAATTCCTTAAAGGGCATTTTGGATCAGACCGTGGCGGATTCGGACTTCACCATCATCACCCGCAGAGATGCACCCGACGCGGTACTGATGTCGCTGGATACCTTCAACAGCCTGATGGAAACGGTGCATCTGCTGAAAACCCCGGCCAACGCCGCCCACCTGGCCACCTCCATCGAGCAATATCGGAAAGGCAAGACGCTGGTGCACGGTCTTCAGGATGCCTAGCCGCATAGTTTGGACACTTGCGGCCTGGGAAGATTACCTGTATTGGCAGTCGCAGGACAAAAAGACGCTCAAGCGGCTTAACCTAATAATCCAGGATGTTTTGCGCTCTCCCTACGCCGGCATCGGCAAGCCGGAGCCTTTGAGGGAAAACCTGTCCGGGTTCTGGTCCCGTCGGATTGATGAAGCGAATCGGCTTGTTTACGCCATCGACAATGACGATCTGGTGGTGATCGCATGTCGTTATCATTACTGAAAACGGTTTTGGAACGATGCGGTTCACGATGTTCACCGCATCCTACATATATTGACTCTATTTCATCAGCTCCAGAAATTCCTCCTCGTTCAGCACACGCACCCCCAACTGCACGGCCTTCTCCAACTTGCTCCCCGCCTCGGCGCCCGCCACCACGTAATCGGTCTTTTTCGATACCGAACCCGCCGCGTGGCCGCCCTCCTGCTCGACCATTTTTTTCGCGTCGTCACGCGTAAAGCGGGTGAGGGCTCCGGTGAAGACGAAGGTCTTGCCGGAAAACCTGCCGCCCAGCCGTTTTTGCTCGACCTTGGGGCTCACGCCCGCCTCCCTCAAACGCTCGATCACCTTGAGGTTTTCCTCGTTCTTGAAGAAGTCCGCGATGCTTGCCGCCACTTGCGGCCCGACTTCGCGAACGGTCAGCAGTTCCTCCTCGCCGGCGCGAGCGAGGTTGTCGATGGTGCCGAAGGCGCTGGCCAGGAGCTTCGCCGTGTGCTCGCCCACGTGCCTGATGCCCAGGCCATAGATGAGGCGGGACAGCTCGCGCGACTTGCTCCCCTCGATGGCGGCCAGCAGGTTTTCGCAGAGTTTTTTCCCCATGCGCTCGAAGCGCATGAAGTCGGCCTCGGTGAGAAAGTAGATGTCCGCAACGTCCTTGACCAGTTTCAGCTCCAAGAGCTGCTCGACGAATTTCTCTCCCAGCCCATCGATGTCCATGGCGCGGCGCGAGGCGAAATGCTTGAGCCGTTCCAATAGCTGCGCGGGGCAGGCGAGCCCGACGCAGCGCACCGCCACCTCGCCGGGGATGCGCACCACCGCGCCGCCGCATTTAGGGCAGCTCAGCGGCACCGGCAGCAGGGTCTCGGTCCCCTGGCGCTTCTCGGTGACGACCCGCACCACGGCGGGGATCACGTCCCCGGCGCGCTCCACGATCACCGTGTCGCCTTTGCGGATGTCCTTGCGCTCCATCTCCTCCCAGTTGTGCAGCGTGGCGCGGGACACCATGACGCCGGAGACCTCGACTCGCGCCAGGTGGGCGACGGGGGTGATGACCCCGGTGCGCCCGACGCTCGGCACGATATCCTCGATCACCGTGGTCGCCTGGCGCGGCGGAAACTTCCAGGCGATGGCCCAACGGGGAGTGCGGCTCTTCTCGCCCAGATCTCGCTGCAGCGCATACGGGTCCACCTTCACCACCACGCCGTCGATCTCGTAGGGGAGGCGGTCGCGCTTCTCCATCATCTCCTGGTAGTAGGCGAGCACGTTTTCTATGCCGCGCACCGGTTCGATCAGCGGGTTGACCGGTATGCCCCACTCGGGAATGCGGGCGAGAAAATCGCTTTGCGAGCTGAAGGTTATGCCGGAGTATTCACCGGGCGCGTAGCAAAAGATGCTGAGCGGGCGCTTGGCTGTGATCTTGGAGTCGAGCTGGCGCAGCGAGCCGGCCGCGGCGTTACGCGGGTTGGCGAAAGGGGGCTCGCCCGCCTCCTCGCGCTCCTCGTTCAGTTTGCGGAAGGGGGCGAGCGGTAGGTAGACCTCGCCCCTCACCGTCAGCAGTTCGGGCGGCGGTTCGCACTTCAGACGCAGCGGGATGTCCTTGATGGTCTTCAGGTTCTCGGTGACCTCCTCGCCAACGATGCCGTCGCCTCGGGTGGAGCCGATGCTGAAAAGGCCGTGCCGGTAGACCAGTTCCACCGCCACGCCGTCCATCTTCGGTTCGCAGAGGTAGGAGATGCTGGCGTCGCCGCCAAGGCCGAGAAAGCGCTTGATGCGGTCGTCGAAATCGGTGAGGTCGGCCTCGGTGAAGCCGTTTTCCAGCGAGAGCATCGGCGTTGTGTGGCGCACCTGGGAAAACTTCGCCAGCGGCCGCCCGCCCACCCGCTTGGTAGGCGAGTCCGGCAGGGAGAGTTCCGGGAAGCGCGCCTCAAGGTCCTGCAACTCGCGGAACAAGGCGTCGTACTCGGCGTCCGTTATCTCCGGCTTGTCCTGTTCATAGTAAAGGCGGTTGTGGAGCTCCAACTCCCGGGAGAGCTCCTTGATCCGCTCGGCTGCGGCGTTTGTGTCCATAGGCGAACTCCTTATTATGCGGCCATGTTTTATAGCACAAGGCGCGCCGGATTGGAACACCCACTGGCATGGATATCGCCCCCTTGCATTGCCGGCCGCGTTCTGGTAACAATACGGGGCCGCGCCGTCATGGCCGCGGCTCTTTTTTCGCCCGGATTGCGCCGCCAGCCGGCCCGCCCCGGCGAAAAGGATCGCTTTTCCAAGAGGTTCACATGCTCGACCTATCCAGACTCAACCCCGAACAGCTGGCCGCCGTGAAACAGACCGAGGGGGCTTTGCTGGTCCTAGCCGGCGCCGGCTCGGGGAAAACGGGCGTCATCACCTATCGCATCGCCCACCTGATCCTCGACCTGAAGGTGCCGCCCGACCGCATCCTCGCCGTCACCTTCAC
Organism: uncultured Geobacter sp.; assembly: GCA_903925075.1. GTDB lineage: Bacteria > Desulfobacterota > Desulfuromonadia > Geobacterales > Geobacteraceae > Geomonas. The sequence goes on along the minus strand of CAIYDQ010000025.1, from coordinate 10,099 downwards.
CAACAAGGCTTCCAAGGAGATGAAGGAGCGGGTGGAGCAACTGGTCGGCCGCAAGCATTGCAAGGGGATCGTGCTCTCCACCTTCCACTCGCTGGGCGTGCGCGTGCTGAAAAGGGACATCGAGCGGCTGGGCTACAAGAGGAACTTCTCCATCTACTCCACGGCCGATCAGGTGGGGCTGGTGCGGCAGATCGTTCGCGAGGTGAACACGGGCAACAAGAAGTACGACGCGGAAAGCATCATCTGGCGGATCTCGGGCACCAAGAACAAGCTGATCCCGCCGTCGCGCTTCGTCCCCAGCCCGAGCGACGACGTCGACATGATGGCCGCGCTGGTCTACCCGCGCTACCAGTCCGCGCTCAAGGCCTTCAACGCCATCGATTTCGACGACATCATCATGCTGACCGCGGAACTGCTGCAGCACCACCCGCAGGTGCTGCAGCACTGGCAGGACCGCTTCGGCTACATCATGGTGGACGAGTACCAGGACACCAATTCCTCCCAATACCTTCTGGTCAACCTGCTTGCCGCCGGCTGCGGCAACCTCTGCGTGGTCGGGGACGACGATCAATCCATCTACGGCTGGCGCGGCGCGGACGTGGCCAACATCCTCGACTTCGAGAAGGATTTCAAGGGGTGCAGGACCATCAAACTGGAGCAGAACTACCGCTCCACCGGAAACATCCTGGAGGCCGCCAACAACCTGATCGGCAACAACAAGGTCAGGAAGGCCAAGAAGCTCTGGACCGCCTCGGGGGACGGCCCTCCCATCGACCTGTGCGTGGTGCAGGACGACGAGGAGGAGGCTACCTCGGTGGTCGAGCGGATCCAGTTGGAGCGCTTCAAGCGCGACATCCCCTACAGCGATTTCGCCATCCTTTACCGCACCAACGCCCAGAGCAGGGCCTTCGAGGAGCAACTCCGCTTCGAGGACATCCCCTACGTGCTGGTGGGCGGCACCCAATTTTTCGAGCGCAAGGAGGTGAAGGACACCATCTCCTATCTGCGGGTGATCGCCAACCGGCTGGACGAGGTAGCCTTGTTGCGCATCGTCAACTTCCCCAAGCGCGGCATCGGCGACGGCACGGTGATCCGGATCAACCAGTGGTCGCTGGAAAAGGAGTGCCCGCTGTTCGAGGCTTTCGGGCGGGTCGCCGAGATCGAGGGGATCGCCGAGGGGATCAGGGAGAAGGTGCTGGCTTTTCACGGGACGGTGCTCGACGCCGCCGATCGCTTCGCCGAGGAGGGAGGTCTGGCCGAGAAAGGAAAGGCGCTTTTTGAGCGCTTGAAAATCGAAGAGGAGATCTTCAGGACCATCGACGACGCCAAGGCTGCCCGCAGGAAGGTGGAAAACGTCGAGCAGATCGTCAACTCGATGGCCGGCTACGAGGAACGGGTGCCACAGGCGACGCTGGCCGGTTTCCTGGAAAAAGTCTCGCTCATGGACGAGGATCGCTTTTCCGGCAAGGACAAGAAGGACCACGGCCGCGACGCGGTCACCCTGATGTCCCTGCACTCAAGCAAGGGGCTGGAGTTTCCCTTCGTGTTCCTGGTCGGCATGGAGGACGAGATTCTGCCGCACAAGCGGGCGATCTACGAGGATTTCACCGTGGACGAGGAGCGTCGGCTCTGCTACGTCGGCATCACCCGGGCGCGGCAGCAGTTGGTGATGACCCGCACCCTGTTCAGGAAGAAGTACGGGAAATTGCAGGAGCGGATAGCGTCGCGCTTCCTGGAGGAGATCCCGGCAGCCGTCCTGAACGTGCAGCAAAGCGGACTGACCAAGGAGGTCTCCCCCGAGGAGCAGGTGAAGAGCGCGGACAGCTTTTTCGCCAAGATGAAGGCGCTCACCGGGTAGCCGTCGTTATCGGGGGAGGGTCTTCTCTCCCGGCTTCCAGCCAAGCGGGCAGAGCGAGCCGGTCTGCAGCGCCTCCAGCACGCGCAGCGTCTCGTCCACGCTTCGCCCCACGTCCAGGTTGTGGACCACCTGGTACTGCAGCACTCCCTCGGGATCGATGATGTACAGTGCACGCAGCGCCACCCCCGCCTGCTGATCGAGACAGCCGTAGCTTGCGGCGGCCTCCTTCTTCAGGTCGGAGAGCAGGGGGAATTGCAGGCTCCCCAGGTCGCCGCGCTGCGCCCAGGCGAGGTGCGAATATTTGCTGTCGGTGGAGACGCCGAGCAGCACCGCGTTCAGCTTCTTGAAGGTCGCCGCGGCCTCGTTGAATCCCTTGATCTCGGTCGGGCAGACGAAGGTGAAATCCATCGGGTAGAAGAAGAGCACCACCCATTTGCCGTAGAACTCCTTCAGGGAGATCTGTTTGAACTCCTTGCCCTTTTCGGTTCCGACCAGCGCGTCCAAGGTGAAGCCGGGCGCGGCTTCGCCTACCTTCGCCGTCTGCTGCGGGAGCGGGGCGGCAAGCGCGGAACTGGGGATGGCGGGCGGCAGCGCAAGCGCAGCCAGCAGTACGACGATGGAAATTTTGACGGTGGAGAGTTTCACGATATGCCTCCGAGGGTTCGATGCTTTGGGCAAGCGTTTTGCCGCGCATCTGCTAAAATCAAGGCCGGCGAAATCGTCAAGGCCGGTGAAATCGGCGCGACGGAGACGCAGCCCGTCCCGCTAGTCTAAAAAAATCTTCACCTGTGACTGTTTCTATGTTATTCAAGACGTTTTTATGCTAGCACTACTAGATGTATCAAACCCAAAGAAAAGGAGCAATGACAAATGACAGAACAAGCAGCCGAAGAAAAAAATCCCCTGGTTGTCATGGAGACCTCGATGGGGAAGGTGACCATCGAGCTTTTCAAGGATAAAGCGCCCATCTCGGTGCGGAACTTCCTCTCCTATGTCAAGGACAACTACTACGACGGCACCATCTTTCATCGCGTGATCAAGGGTTTCATGGTGCAGGGCGGCGGTTTGGACGTCGACATGAACCCGAAAAAAACCAAGTTCGCCATCAAGAACGAAGCCGCCAACGGCCTGAAGAACACCCGCGGCACGCTGGCCATGGCTCGCACCAGCATGGTGGACAGCGCCACCTCGCAGTTTTTCGTCAACGTGGTGGACAATGGCTTTCTGGACCACAGCGGCAAGACCCCGGATCGCTACGGTTATGCGGTCTTTGCCCGGGTGGTGGAAGGTATGGAGGTGATCGACGCGATCCGCGAGGTGAAGACCGGCAACAAAGGTGGGCACCAGGACGTTCCCGTTGAGCCCGTTTTCATCAACTCGATCAGGCTTTGCGAATAGCGGCGAGCTTGGCGGGTTCACCTGCCGCGGGTTGACCTGCTGCGGGTTGACCTGCTGCGGGTTGTGACCTCTTGCATAAACTAGATGGGACAGTGGACGGTTGGCGGGAATTTGCGTCAACCGTTCACTGCGTTTGCAGCGCGAACTGAGCATGCCAGCCCCACCACCTCGCCTCCTCCCGTAGCCTTTCCAACAGCAATGAGTGTATCGGGCAATCGATTGCCGGCCACGCCGCTCATCGCTTTCGTTCTGAAACGCAAGTATGCTATTTAATGTGTTATCTCCACTAAACTGTTGACAAAAGAGGCTCTCGATTATACAATCCGTCCGTTTTAGCTCACGATTTTGCCGCACATTCTGTAATGGGGGTTTCATCATATGGAAATGAAAGACTTTATCTTCACCTCCGAATCTGTCTCTGAGGGGCACCCGGACAAGGTTGCGGACCAGATTTCCGATGCCATTCTTGACGCCATTCTCACTCAGGATCCCAGGTCCCGCGTGGCCTGCGAAACCATGGTGACGACCGGCATGGCGGTGATCGCCGGCGAAATCACCACCAACGCGGTCATCGATTACCCGAAGGTGGTCAGAGAGACCATCCGCGAGATCGGCTACAACGACTCCGCCATGGGTTTTGACTGGGAGACCTGCGCGATCCTCACCTCGATCGACAAGCAGTCCCCCGATATCGCGCAAGGCGTGACCGAAGGCGAGGGGATGTTCAAGGAGCAGGGGGCGGGCGACCAGGGGCTGATGTTCGGTTTCGCCTGCAACGAGACGCCGGAACTGATGCCGATGTCGATCCTCTTGGCGCACAAACTGGTGCAAAGGCTTGCCGAGGTCCGCAAGACCGGCGTGCTGGATTTCCTGCGCCCCGACTCGAAGTCGCAGGTGTCGATCCAATACATCAACGACAAGCCGGTTCACGTGGACACGGTGGTCATCTCCTCCCAGCACTCCCCCGAGGTCTCCTACGAGATGATCAAGGAAGGGATCATCGAAGAGGTGGTGAAAAAGATCGTCCCGGCCGAGTTGATGGACGCCAACACCCGCTTCCTGATCAACCCCACCGGGCGCTTCGTGATCGGCGGGCCGATGGGCGACTGCGGGCTTACCGGCCGCAAGATCATCGTGGACAGCTACGGCGGGCACGGCGCCCACGGCGGCGGCGCTTTCTCCGGAAAAGACCCCTCCAAGGTGGACCGCTCGGCAGCCTACATGGGGCGTTATGTGGCGAAAAACCTGGTCGCCGCCGGTGTTTGCGATAAGTGCGAAGTGCAGGTGGCCTACGCCATCGGCGTCGCCGAGCCGGTCTCGGTGATGGTCGATTGCAACGGCACCGGCAAGATCCCCTCCAAGCGGATCGCCGAGATCGTGCGCGAGGTGTTCGACCTGCGTCCGCGCGCCATCATCGAGGAACTCGACCTCTTGCGTCCGATCTACAAGAAGACGGCGGCCTACGGTCACTTCGGCCGCGAGCTTCCCGAGTTCACCTGGGAGCGCACCGACAAGGCCGCCATCATCAGGGAAAAAGCCGGGCTGTAAAGCGATGCTCAAGGGGCGTCGACGCTTGCCCTGCTTTGCCGGAACCTGAAAAATGAAGAGCTGAAGAGCTAACAATGGAAAGGGCCGTCTCTCAAGGAGACGGCCCTTTTCACATGACGCACGCCGAGAGGTTTCGACCCCGCCCCGACAGATTTTGATTTTGCCTCAACCAAGCTTGAGGTCTGCCTTTCGCATTTACTCAGATTTCCTCAGATTTTCTCCGTGGCGAACGGGTTTGCCTTGTTTTTGCTGAAGCGGTAGCCTACCCCGCGCACGGTCTGGAAGAAAATGGGGCGGGAGGGCTCGGGCTCGAAGTACTTCCTGAGCCGGACGATGAAATTGTCGAGGGTGCGGGTCTCGGCGTCGGTCGAGTAGCCCCAAACCGTCTCCAGGATCACCCCCCGCGGGATCGCCTCTCCTTCCCGATGGAAGAAAAGCGACAGCATGCGCACCTCCAGATCGGTCAGATCGATCTCGCCCTGCCTGGTCCTGGCGCGATAGGAAAGCAGGAACACCTCGTTGTCCCCGAAACGGTATCCCTCCTCCACCGGCTCCGGGCGGTACCAGGCCGAGCGCCGCAGCATCCCCGAGACCCGCAGCAGGAACTCCTTCAGGTTGAAGGGCTTGATCAGGTAGTCGTCCGCCCCCTCCGCCAGCCCGGCGATCCGATCCTGCTCGTCCGAGCGCGCCGTCAGCATCAGCACCGGGACGCGCGAGTCCAGTTCCCGCACCCGACGGCAGACCTCGAAGCCGCTGATCCCCGGCAGCATGACGTCCAGGATGATCAGCTCGAATTTTTCCACCTTCACCTTGTCCAGGGCCTCTTCGCCGCTCTCCACGTGGCTCACCAGGAACCCTTCCTGTTCCAGGTTGAAGGTGATCCCCCGCGCCAGATGGATCTCGTCCTCAACCAGCAGTATCTGCGGCTTTTCACCGGACATGAAGCTCACCTCGTTTGCTGTCGCCGGGGAGCGGCAGCATGATGCGGAACGTGCACCCCTTGCCGGGGCCGGGGCTCTCCACCGAGATCTTGCCGCCATGGGCGTTCACCACCGACTTGACGATGTAGAGCCCAAGCCCGGTCCCCCTGATGTTCTCCCCCGGCGTGCGCACCCGATAGAACATGTCGAAAATCGGCTCCAGTTCCTGCCGCTTGAGCCCCTTGCCGTTGTCCTGGAATTCGAGCAGGCAGTTGCGGCCGCTGCGCTTGAGCGAGACCCGGATCTCGGGTGAGACCGGCGAATAGAGCAGCGCGTTCTCCAGCAGGTTGCGCAGCGCCATCTCCATCCCTTCGACGTCGATGACGGCGTGGATGCCGGGCTCCACCTCGGTCGCGATCCTCCCCCCCTCGGGAAGCGTGTCGCGCTTTTTCTCCAGGTACTCGGTGACGAACCGGGAGAAATCGATGCGCTTCGCCTTTTCTCCCAGTTGCCGGAACTCGATGCGGGTGGCCATCAGCAGGTTGCTGGTGAGGATGTTCAGCCGTTCCGTGTCCGAGAGCATGGTGTCGATGAAGCCCTCCAGTTTCTCTTTGGGAAGGTCCCTCAGTTTCACCGTTTCCAGGTGCAGTTGGATGGAGGCGAGCGGCGATTTCAGTTCGTGGGTCAATTGGGAGATGTAGCTGCGCTGCTGCAGGTAGAGTTTCGCCTGGCGCCGCCAATAGAGGAACATGACGTACACCCCGGCGAGGATGGCCACCAGCATCAAAAGCCCCTCCACCAGCACCAGCCACTCCACTCCCTTGGTCACCAGCTCCGGTTTGTAGCGCAAGGCGAGTTCCCGGAATTCCTGGCTGCGGCCGATGAACCAGTAGACCCAGAAAACCACCACCACCACCCAGATAAGCTGGATGCCGATCAGTGCTATCAGCGGATTTGACATCTTTCTGTGCAGTTTCATGCGTCAGCTGTAGCATCCGAGATCGCATTTTGCAAGGGGTATCTGGTCCCTTGTTTTACATTAGTATTACAAAGCAAAACGGCGTTCTCTGTTAATGTAAAGCTATTGAAGCCGGCTCTCAGGAGGAAGTATGTTTAAACCGTTGCGCATTGGAAAACACGAGTCCCGGTACCCGCTGATTCAGGGCGGCATGGGAGTGCGGGTCTCCGCAGGTTCGCTCGCCGGTCACGTCGCCAAATGCGGCGGCGTCGGTTTGGTCGCCTCTCCCGGCATAGCGCTGAACAGCGAGTTGTTCAACGGTAAAAACTATCTGCAAAGCAATTCCCTGGCTTTGAAGGCGGAGTTGCAGAAGGCCTACCAGATCGCTCCGGACGGCATCATCGGGGTGAATGTGATGGTTGCGCTCTCCGATTTCGAGCAGCTGGTGCAGGCGGCGGTCGAGGGGGGCGCGAAACTGCTGGTGTGCGGCGCGGGCCTGCCTATGACGCTGCCCGGTCTCACCGCGCATGCGCCCGACGTCGCCCTGGTGCCGATCGTCTCCTCGGTGCGCGCGGCGCAACTGATCGCCAAGAAATGGGACAAGAGCTACAACCGGTTGCCGGACGCCTTCGTGGTCGAGGACCCGGATACGGCGGGCGGGCATCTGGGCGAGAAGCTGGAGAACATAGGCAACGGGGATTACGATCAGTACGAGACGGTGCGCGGCGTGAAGGAATTTTTCCGGGCCGAGTACGGTCGCGACGTGCCGGTGATCGCGGCCGGCGGTATTTGGGACCGGGAAGACCTGCTGCACGCCCTGGCCGAAGGCGCCGACGGCGTGCAGATGGCGAGCCGCTTCGTGCCGACCGTGGAGTGCGACGCCGACGACGCCTTCAAGCAGGCCTACCTGGACTGCAAAAAGGAGGACATCGGCCTGATCATGAGTCCGGCCGGCCTCCCAGGGCGCGCCATCCTCAGCAATCAGCAAGCCATCATCGATTACGACAAGGAGCGCCATACCCCGTGCACCTTGGGTTGCCTGAAGAAATGCTCGTACAAGGAGAGCCGGGAGCGGTTTTGCATCGTCAAGTCGCTGGACCGCGCCCAGCGCGGTGAGGTCGACACCGGGCTGATTTTCTGCGGCACCAACGCCTGGAAGGCCGACCGGATCGGCACCGTGCAGGAGATCTTCGACGAGTTGTTCGCAGCGGAAGCCGTCGTCGTCAACGAGGCGGCCTGACGGCCGGCCCCCGGCGCTCCATCCTTTAGCCGGATATCCGGCAGTATGTCTTTCAAAAATCCCCCTATCGCTGCCGATGCGACAGGGGGATTTTTTGATTTTGCCTCTGCTCGGCTCTTGCTCCGCGTCCCTTCGTGGTCGGCTTTTTTCTTGCGCAGCCCGGGTCTTTATGGTATATCAAGAAAACCTGATTTAATAAAATCGTCAAAGTTGATACCTGAATGATCGATCTATTCAAAGCACTGGCTGACCCTTGCCGACTGCGACTGGTGGCGGTGCTCCTGCGCGGGGAATTTACCGTGCAGGAATTGACGCGCATGCTGGGGATGGGGCAGTCGCGCATCTCCCGGCATCTGAAGATACTGACCGAGGCGGGCATTTTGTCGGTGAAGCGCCAGGGGACCTGGAGCTACTATCGCGCGGGAGAGGAAAACGCCTTTTTCTGCGCCATCCGGCCGGCCTTCGAGTTGGAGTTGGACAAGCTTCCAAAGCGACTGGACGATCTGGCCGCCGTGGCCAGCGCCCTGGAGGCGCGTCGCAGGCGCAGCCTGGAGTTTTTCGATCGTCATGCCCGGCAATGGGACAGCCTGTCGCGCACCCTGCTGCCGGTCCCGGATTACCTGGATCGGTTGCTGGCGTTGCTGCCTGAGGTTCCCGTCCTGCTGGAGATCGGCGTCGGCACCGGAGCCTTGCTGCCGAGCCTTTCCAGCCGCGCCGGCCGAGTGATCGGCGTGGACCATTCGCCTGCCATGCTGGGCGAGGCGCGTCGGCGGCTGGCGGCGGACGGCGAGGAGGGGATAGAGCTGCGTCTTGGCGAAATGACCCACCTGCCGATATCGGACCGGGGGGCGGGGTGCGTGGTTGCCAACATGGTGCTGCACCATGCGGCCGATCCGCTGGCGGTGCTGCGCGAGATCCTGCGGGTGCTGCAGCCGGGAGGGATGCTGGTGCTGGCGGATCTGGCGCGCCACGAGCGGGAATGGGCGCGGGAGCAGTTGGCGGACCAATGGCTCGGCTTCGAAACTACGGAACTGCGGGAATGGCTGAAAGCGGCAGGCTTCGAGCAGATCGAGGAGCAGCGCGTGGCAGCGGCGGCAGGGCAGGAGGACGTGCTGCTGGTGCGGGCGGAAAAACCTTTTGCCACGGAGAAAATCTGAGGAAATCTGAGGTAAAACAAGCGAAACGGAAAAACCAGATCGGGTAAAACCGTCTTTTGGGTTCCGTTTGCTTCTGTCTTAACCAGCTTTCTGGATTTGAAGCTTTTGACTGGCAGTTCCCAGACGTTCTCATATTTTCTCCGTGGCAAATTTGGGTTTTGACTTAACCAAATTTAAGCCTTTGACTTGGCAGTTCTCGGAAGTTCTCAGATGTTCTCCGTGGCAAATGGTTTTGACTATCGATTAGCAGCACATAAAAAGGAGACGACTCTATGAAAGCAAACGACTACATCGTACAGGACATGGCCCTCGCAGCTTGGGGACGCAAGGAAATGATCATCGCCGAAACGGAAATGCCGGGGCTGATGGCGATCCGCGAGGAATTCGCCAAGACGCAGCCGCTGAAAGGCGCCCGCATCGCCGGCTCGCTGCACATGACCATCCAGACCGCCATGTTGATCGAGACCTTGACGGCGCTGGGCGCCGAGGTGCGCTGGGCTTCCTGCAACATCTTCTCCACCCAGGACCACGCCGCCGCCGCCATTGCCGCCGCCGGCATCCCGGTCTTCGCCATCAAGGGCGAAACCCTCACCGATTACTGGGACTACACCCACAGGATCTTCGACTGGCACGACGGCGGTTCGCCCAACATGATCCTCGACGACGGCGGCGACGCCACGCTGCTGCTGCACCTGGGGAGCGACGCCGAAAAAGATCCCTCCGTGATCGCCAATCCCACCTGCGAAGAGGAAGAGTGCCTGTTCGCCGCCATCAAGAAGCGTCTGGCCGAACAGCCCGGCTGGTATTCCAAGGCCGCCGCCAGCATCAAGGGGGTCACCGAAGAAACCACCACCGGCGTGCACCGCCTGTACCAGATGCACGAGAAGGGGACCCTCAAGTTCCCGGCCATCAACGTCAACGACTCGGTGACCAAGTCCAAGTTCGACAACATCTACGGCTGCCGCGAGTCCCTGATGGACGGCATCAAGCGCGCCACCGACGTCATGGTGGCCGGCAAGG
>CAIYDQ010000024.1 GCA_903925075.1 uncultured Geobacter sp. | reverse complement strand
GTCTGCTGCGCGCCGTAGTTGAGCACCGCCTGATTGCGGTTGAGCGTGTACCATTTGGGGTTTCCCTCATAGGTGCCGGCCGTAACCATTCGTACCGAATCAGCCATGGCGACGGTGGTTTGCACCCCCTCGACCTCGCGCAACGCCAGAGCCAGGCGGTCGGCTTCCATCAGCGATTCATACATCATGCAGCCATCCGCCGGCGTTTTCAGCATTACGGCAAACTGGTCGCTGGAGAGCGAGTAGTTCGAGGTAATGAAGGCGTTGTCCTTGTTGTAGCGCGAGTTGGGGCGCAACTCCGGGGCCCCGGGGTCCAGGTCGCCGATCTTCAGATTGAGGCTGACGATAAAACCCGCCACTGCCAGCAAGACCGAGACTACGACCGCGCGCGTCGCCCAGCGCCGCTCGGTGAAATGGTCCAGAAGACTCCAAAGCGCGCCCGCGCCTTTGCCCCTGCTCTCCTGGCTTTCCTCTGCGAGACTGCGGACGGCCGCCGTGAGGCTCACCCCGGTGAAGGAGAGAAATACCGGCAGCAGCAGCAGATTGGTAATGACCAGCCCGGCCACCCCGATGCTGGCAGTCAGCGCCAGGTCCTTGATCACCGGGATGTCGATCAGCATCAGTACGGCGAAGCCCACCGCGTCCGCCATCAGTGCGGTCAGGCCCGCCAGGAACAGGCGTCGGAACGTGTAGCGCGCAGCCACCAGGCGGTGGGTGCCGCGCCCCACATCCTGCATGATGCCGTTCATCTTCTGCACGCCGTGGGAGACGCCGATGGCGAAGACCAGGAACGGCACGAGGATCGAGTAGGGATCCAGCTCGAAGCCGAAGGTGGCAACCAGCCCCAGTTGCCAGATGACCGCTACCACCGAGCAGAGGATCACCAGGGCCGTGCTGCGGATACAGCGGGTATAGAGGAAGATGACAATCCCGGCTATCAGCGCCGCCAAGCCAAAATAGGTCATCACCTGCATCAGGCCGTCGATCAGGTCCCCGACCAGTTTGGCGAAGCCGACCACATGCACCCTGATCTTTCCCTTACCCACCGCCTCGTATTTTTTACGAATGTTGTCCTCGATCTGCTTGGAGAAAACGCTGTAATCAAGGCGTTTGCCCGTCCCGGAATCCGAATCCAGCAACGGGACGAAGACCATGGCCGATTTGAAGTTCGAGGCCAAAAGGCTCCCGACGATGCCCGAGCGGGCAATGTTCTGTTTGAGCTTCGCTACCTTCTCTTCGGAGCCGTCGAAGTTATCCGGCATGACAGGGCCGCCTCGGAAGCCTTCCTCGGTAACCTCGGTCCAGCGGACCACCGGCGTCCAGATGGATTTCACCCAGGCACGGTCGACGCCGGGGGTAAGCACGAGATCGTCGTTGATCTGCCTGAGCACGTCCAGGTATTCGGGGTCGAAGATGTCTCCATTGGTGTTCTCCACCACAACGCGTATCGAGTTGCCCAGGCCGCGCAGATCTCCTTTGTTGGCCAGGTAGTTCTTGATGTAGGGGTGGCTCTGGGGCAGCATCTTCTCGAAACTGGCGTTGAACACCAATTTGGTCGCCTGATATGCTAGAAGCAGAGTGATCGCTACGCAGACTATCATCACAACCAAGCGGTTGTTGAATATCAGCCGTTCCAGTACATTGCCGGATTTCTGATCAAAGTTCTTAAGATCCGTGACCACCGGCATTTCATCCTTTCCCCCCATTCCGACTGCCATTTCCGTTCTCCCTTTTTTGGTAACTACCGACACTCTTCTGCCTTCGGGCTTGACACCTTACTTGATCGCTTGCACCTTCACGCCAAGCTGACCGACAATTGCAACGGTACCCTTGTCGAGGGCGACGACACCGGCTGCGGGGGACGGTCGGTCGATCCTCGCCTGCGCGAAGCTCGCGCCGTCATCGCCGCTCACCAGTAGTTGCCCCCCCTGGCTCACCAGCACGATCTTCCCATCCTCGGTCATGGTGGCGCCCATCAGGCCAACCGGCACGCCGGTCTCCACCTTCTGCCAGTTTGAGCCGTTGTCGCGGCTTCGATAGGCATTGCCGCGCATGCCGATCGCCAGAAGCGCTCCAGGCTTGCCGGTAATGCCGAAAAACGATCCTGAATAGGGAGTCTTGACGGCCTTGAAACGACCCGACTGCTGGTCGAGCTTGAATACCGTGCCCTGCTCGGCGGTTATGAACAATTCTCGGCCAATGGACCGTATGGAATACAGGTGGTAGCGCTTGGGATTGTCGATCCGGTCGTACCAGGGGGTCCAGCTCTTGCCGCCGTCCGTAGTGCGAAAGATCATGCTGAAGGCGCCCACTATGAATCCGGTGGTTTCGTTCTCGAAGCAGACATCGAGGAAGGGCTTGTCGGCTCCCTGACCGGCGATTTTTCCTATCTCGCCCGCAAGGACGACCGAAGCGGCGGCGCTGCCGGAGTATGAGTCCACCATGAGCTTAGCGGCGGCACGGCCGTCGAATTGTTTCACCCAGGTTGCGCCAGCGTCGGAACTGTGCAGCACCACGCCGTCGTGCCCGACGGCCCATCCCTGCCGCGGGGTGGGAAAGGTTACCGACACCAGATCGCAGCTGACAGGCACGGACGCCTGGCTCCAAGTCTTGCCCTGATCGTCCGAAAAGACGATGTGGCCGTATTGGCCTACGCAGACGATGCGCTTGCCGGCCATGCAGACGCCGATCAATAGCGATTTGGACGCATGCCGGCTCATGACGCTGGGCAGGTCGAGCACATCCTTGTAGGCGGCTACGGCAACGGTTACGGCCATGGAAGCCGACAGAAACAGGGCCGCCATCGCTATCGCCATTATCTTTCTCGTGTTCATATCGTCTCCCGGTACTCTCTTAACGGGCGGGAACAAGCCCCGCCCCTACGGCATTGCTCTGTCTCGAATACTGATTTAAATCCGCCCGGTTGGCGCTCCCGGCGCATGAGCCGCCGGGAGCGCTCCCAATTGCATGCCTAACGAACGCCCCCGCTAGCCAGTGACTCGGGTGTCCAATCCCTTTCTGGTTTTTTCTGCGTGTAGCGGAAGCCGCCTGCGTTCTCGGCTGGCCAGGCATTCAGGAAGTACTGCTCGCTGATCAGGTCGTAGCCGCCCTGAATATCGCAGTACGGGGCGGGGACTTCGTAGGATGGCGTTATGTAGGCGAAACTCGCCCGGAACAGCTGGCCTCGGGCATCGTACTCGTCGCTTGCCACGGCGATCCAGCTGTCTTCGTCCATGTAAAAGACGCGCTTACTGTAGAGGTGCCGCTTGCCTGGCTTCAAGGTCGCTTCAACCACCCAGACGCGATGTTTCTCCCAACGCACCGCGTCGGGGTTCAAGTGGTGCGGTTGCAACAGATCTTCGTGTTTGGTGTGATAGGCCATCTTGTAATCGTTATACGGGATGAACATCTCTTTCTTGCCGATGACCTTGAAGTTGAAGCGCTCCATGGAGCCGCTAAACATAAACAGGTCGTCCCACGTCGATGCGCCGCCAACGGCGGCATTGGGGGTGTCGAAGGAGAGGTCCGGTGCCAATTTAACCCGTCTCTGGCCGGGCAGGTACTGCCAGGCGCGGCGTGAATTTTTACCGAAGTCGATCGGATCGATGATGAGCAGCCCTTCTCCGGCACGGCGGGGAGGTCCGGTGAACAAGATATGCAGGGTAAAATAATCCTTGGTGTTGGGCTTGGCGGGGTCGTAATACGGGCTTTCCAGGCTGGTATCGCCTTCGGACTGCATGGTCGCGCGACCGGCCCTGTCAACGGTGAAGGCCTTGTAGTGCACTTCGTTGGCCAGCCCGCCGAAACGCAATTGGTGGTTCCACATGACCTCGTTGCCGGTCTGCGGTATGGGGAACGGGTACCCTGCGTGGGCGCCGGTGATTGACAGCCCCTCATTGGTGGTCTTCGCCGTTTTCGCGTGCTTTACCGTGTTGTCCAATACGTACTGGGGAAAGGCAACCGAACGATGGGTCTTGTAAACGTCGATGCGGTAGGTCGGGTATTTCTTCATCAGGGCCTTGGACCCTTCGGTAAGCTCGCCCGCGTGCTGAGCCAGATTTTTCGCGCTTATCGAATAGAGCGGCTTTTCCGCGGCAAACGGGTCGGGACGGATGCCGGAACCCTTCTTGTATCCAGCCGGCGGCGCCGTCAGTCCCCCGGTGTATTCCGGGATCGAGCCATCCTTGTTGCCGGCCTTTTCGGCCCCGACAAGCGTCAAGTTCGCTCCCAGCTGTGCTGCCTTTTCAGCGGAGACTCCCCCGAGGGCTATTCCCGCGGATGACAGCGTCAAGCCGGCGGCAAAGAGACATATACGTAGGTTCATTGTTGTTCTCCTCCTTTAGAATGTGGCCTTAAATGTTAAAGAAAGCAGGTCGCGGTCCTTGAGTAACGCGTACGCATCCGCGGCCCCGGTATTTTGCTGTCCCACGGCTGCGCCGGGGGTTGGAATCATGCCGTTCGCATCCGTGTGAAAAGTGCCGAAGTAACTGGCATAGGTTAGATCGACTTTGTATTTGGCGAAGATGTCAAAGGAGAGTCCGGCGCTGTAATTACCGTTATCCTTAACGCCGCCGCCGGTTACCGCCGAAGTGCCGAACAGACCCATACCGAAGTTGAGCGGCATGGTCAGATCCACTCCAGGCATGACCTGAAACCATTGCGGAGCGAAATTGACGGCGACCGTCGCATTGTCCCTTGTGACCCGATCCATGCCGTTATAGCTGCGGGTGGCGCCGCCATCGCCGTTATAGGCATTGCTCCCGAGAAAGAGATTGCCCCCCTGAGTCACGCGGTTCCAGCGGCCGTAGGTAAACTCGACCAGGGTTGAACCGGTGTCGAAGAGCGGGGTCTTAGGGAGCAACGACAGAAAGTTCACCACGGCGTGCATGGTATCGCCGCGTGCTCCGGGGGTGTCGCCTTTGCCGGGAAAGCCCGGGGTGCCGGGGGCTCCGACCACAAATCCCGCGGTACTGGCCAGTGGCATGTTGGTGCGATAGGAGAGCTCCGCCCCAACGCTTACGCCCAGCACCTGTTTTGCCAGACTGATCCCGTACAGATCGATGTTCGATCCATAGGCGAAGCGATAGTTGGGTGCGCCGTTGCTTACGTCCACGAACATCTGCGGCAGCTTGTCGGAGAAGTTTCGATAGTAGAAACCGAGGGTTCCATCCAGCCATTCCGGAGTCCAGCGGGCCGAGACGCCGTAGTCGCCCACCTGTCTCGGCGTGACGTCCCCCCCTTTACGTATCGGGCCTCCCGGAGTCCACAACGATTCCCCCCCCTCCGTATAAGGATCCGCGAAACCCAGGTAGCTGCCGCCTTCGGGGAAAACATTCGGTTCCCACTGCAGATAGTACTGCGCAGCGATCGAGAGCGTTTTGGTGGGCTGCGTCGTGACCGAAACCTGGTTCAGCGGACGGAAGATCTCTTTCAGCTCGACGCCCGGCATGGCGAAGGCCTTTGCCATGTCGATCGGCGACTGTCCGTAGGAAATACCGTTTGTCCCGCCATATGCGAAAAAGCTCTCTCCCCAGTACACGGTATGGCGCCCTACCCGAACGCTTATCGGTACGTCGCCGGCATCGAACTTGGCGAAGGCAAAGGCGTCCAACAATTCTCCGTTTGGCCCGCCAAAGCGATCCTTCGTAGTCGAACTTAAGCCGGGGGTCGGTTTGCCGTTACTATCGAGATGGTTGGGGAACGGGTTGTTTTTGCCATCCAAACTTGAGGTGTAGATCGGGTCGTACCAGGCGGCGCCGCTTAGCCGGACCCCGTAGATCTTTTTATAGACGACGTCCGCTTCGGAGAGGAGATCCAGTCGGCTCGTCACCAGCCCGACGTTGAAGTTGCTGTCGCCATCGTTATTTTGAGGGCTGTTCATGATATCCTTGTTCTGGCCTCTGATACGCTGGCCCAATGTGTAGCGCAGGGTATTGTCCCAGTGAATCTTTACCTCCTCGTTTCCGGTTGGAATGTCGAATGCGTGCGCATTGCCGACCCCGCCCAAAAACGACGCGACCGCCACCGCGGCGCATCCCTGCCTGACTATCCGCAGCGTCCTCCCACGTTTCCTGCCTTTGTCGTCTATCCCCATCTTCCACCTCCATGATCGATTTTCACTGTTGACACGTGCATGCTCCGCCTTAAAATCCGCGCATAGTTACTCTCTCAATCTCAGCGTCCCCGAACTACCTCCTTCCCGTAACGGGTCCCATATCGCCATGACAGCGTTCTACATTTGCCATTCACTCCAACGACTCCCGGCAGCAGCATCCGGAACCAAATTTTTTTCCAATTCATGTATTTGCGCACAAGAACGAATAGCTAACCGTTCACGTGCCTTCTTTATAAATAATAATACGATGTTTTAAATCCTCATTCCGGATAGTATTGGAAATAAAAAAACTATCCGAATTGATAGGTCCCCGACGGACTCCCTCGACAGGCGACAATCATTTAATGGGTAAATCTCCAAACAGTCCGCAATGCCACACAAAAGCACGACATCAAATATTGTTAAATATTTCGGTTACTTAGCACTTGCAATGCGAATAAAACACGGCTTGACATTACCTGCGAGCGCAGGATAAACTACAGTTCCATCTTTGCATCCCAAGGAACGCAGCGGAGACTATGACCATAAAGAAACAATCACATCAGCGCCTGCTGCTTTCAAAGCTGACCCCGCCGGTTGGCGGCCGTTCACTTATCCCTCGTACCCGCCTCATCGACTGGCTGCAATCCGCGGAACATGCCAAATTGGTAATGCTCCGTGCACCGGCCGGCTTCGGCAAGACGACCCTGATGGTGCAGTGGCTGATCCATCTGCGCGACCAGGGAGTTCCCGCAGCCTGGCTGACCCTTGACGAAAGCGACAACGATCTCGTCCGATTTCTCACCTACCTCATTGCCGCCATAAAGAAGGGAATGCCCGAATTCGGAGACAACAGCCCCGAGCCGGAAGCGACCGGCGCCGGCAACAGCCCGACGGGGGCGCTTTTATTTTTGATCGACCTGTTATCGACCTTTGAGGGGCCCTTCACTATCTTCCTGGACGAGTTCGGCGCCCTGAAGACCCCGGAAGCCTTGGAGATGATTCGACTGCTGTTGCAGCATCTGCCGCCGGGCAAACGGATGGTAATCGCCCTTAGAGACGTACCGGAGCTGAACCTCGGCAAGCTGCGGGCTCAAGGCGGCCTGGCGGAAATAGATCTTGAAGGTCTTCGGTTTTCCCTTGAGGAAACGACAGAATTCATACGCCAGGCGAAAGGCCTGGAACTGGACGAAAAAGACGTGGAGTTTCTTTACCGCTCAACGGAAGGGTGGATCGCAGGGCTCCAGCTCTCGACCCTTTCCTCCATTTGGCGCGAGAAGCAGGTGGACAGTCAGCAATTTTCAGCCGTTTTCGACAACATTTCCGACTACCTGGCGGAAGACGTGCTGGCTCACCAACCCGAAGACGTGCAGTCGTTTCTTGTCCGCACCAGCATCCTGGCCCGCCTTTCCGCGCCTCTTTGCGACGCGCTCACTGGCCGGACGGACAGCGACAAAATGCTCCAATACCTGGAAAAGCAGAACCTCTTCCTGGCCCCTCTTGATGAAGAGCGCCGCTGGTACCGATACCACAGCCTCTTTGCCAAATTCCTGCAGCGTCAATTGACCCAGAACGGAGGGGGAAGCGCCTTGGCGCTGCACCGGGCCGCCTGCGATTGGCACGCGGGGGCGGGCGAGCACCTGGAAGCCGCCAACCACGCGATGCTGGCCAGTGATGCCGAGTATGCTGCGGAACAGGTGGAAATTTGCGCCCTGGATCTGGCCAAGATCGGACTCACCGCCACGGTAGCCGAATGGGCGGAGAGGCTGCCGGCCCAGGTGCTGGACCGTCATTGCGAATTGCAGCTCTGCTATACCTACGCTTTGATATTCAGTGAGCGGTACCAGAAGGCCCATGACGTACTCGATCGCCTGACCCATAATGTTCGACGACTCGGCCTCGATTCATACGCCCAGGAGCTGCGCATAGCCCGCGCCTTCATCCTGATGAGCCAGGAGAATTTTCAGGAATTCGAGCAGGTAATTACCGAAGGACTTCAGAGGTACGATCCGCTAAAACCGGACACGCATACGAAGTTTCTTCCGGTGCTCATGAACATGGCCGGCGTGCTGAAGCTTACTACCGGCGGGCTTGAAGCGGCTCAAAACATAATCTGGGAAGGGGCTAGGCTGATCGGCGGGCAGAAAGACGAGGTAACGGTTTACAACAAGTATTATGAAGGAAGGATTTATCTGGCGCAGGGAAAGATCCACGAAGCACTTTTGCTGACACGCGCGACTCTTGACTGGAAAGCATACGGTCCATGTCTCTATTCGGCTGGCGGCACCGCCATAGCAGTGCTTGAGGCGGAATCACTCTATGAGAGAAACGAGCTGGAGAGCGCTGAAAAACTGCTTACGGCATACCGTGACATGCTGCCGACCGAGATTGCCGTCGAGGCGCTGATCGCCGGGTTCAGGACACTTGCCCGTATTCGCCATGCCCATGGAGACTTAAGCGGCGCCCTGAGTCATCTTACCGAATTGGAGCGGCTGGGCGTTCAAAGGGGAATTCAGCGGGCCTCGGCGTCGGCCCGCCAGGAGCGCATACGCATCGCCCTGCAACGGGGCGAACCGGAGCGCGCCCAGCGGATCCGCAAAGACCATGACGACGACCACATTTGGAGTCGTTTCGCGGGGTACTGCATGATGGGCAACGACCCCGAAACGCCGGAAGTCACCCGAGTGCGTCTGCTGATCGGTCGAGAGAAGCCCAAAGAGGCGTTGGAGCTTTTGAAGAAGGAACTTAAGAAGGCGGAGTCTTCGGGATATTTTCGCCAGGTGCTGCTGCTTCGCATCCTCTCGGCCAAAGCCTGCGAGTCATGCGGAGAAAGAAGACGCGCCGTCGAATTTTTAAAGGATGCTCTCACTTTGGCGCAAGGAGAAGGGTTCGTTCGGTGTTTCGTCGACGAGGGCGAATCGATTTCCAAGTTGATCCGTGAAATACACAAGGTCGCCATTGCCGAAGAAAAAAACGGGGGAGGGAGCCTTTGCGTCGAATATCTGGAGCGGATTCAGTGCGCCATGGGCGCAGCCTTGGCAGTCGCTCCGCGCCCATCCGGGGTGAGTCAGGAACCGGCGGCGCCTCTCCTTGAGCCCCTTACCGCGCGCGAACAGGATATTTTGGAGAAATTGGCGTTGGGCTTATCCAGCAAGGAATTAGCCGATAGTTTATATATTTCCGTCAACACCATCAGTTATCACCTGCGCAATGTCTACTCGAAGTTGGGCACTAATAATCGCGTCCATGCCGTTGCCCTGGCCCGCCGCTTTGGCCTCATCAAATAATTCCGACCGGGATTGCAGTGATCGGGAATGTAGGAAAGGAGTCGAGTTTGACAGACAAATTGAAGGTGCCCAAAGCCATGCAGCCGATATTCG
>CAIYDQ010000023.1 GCA_903925075.1 uncultured Geobacter sp. | reverse complement strand
GTACATCGAGATCTTCTACAACCGTCAGCGGCGACACTCGCGTCTGGGGTATTTAGCCCCTGCCGTATTTACACAGAACTTCAACATTCAACTGGCAGCCGCTTGAGATGGGTGTGTCCATTATTGACAGGACACCTCATACCGCCAGGGCTGTTTTTAAAATTTCCTGGCGAGCCTTTAAACGACCAATGACCACATTGGTTTCGGCAGCTTGCTTCGCCACGCGCTCTTTCTCCCGAGCTGCTTGTCTTTGGCACCTTGTCGTAAATATTCCGAACATTCAGACTCCCCTATGATCGATTAGCACTATTAAATCGGCCTATCACGTTCGTCATATTCCGTTCAGCCCCCCCCACAACCAACAACCGCAGCTACTGCACCGTCAATGCCGCGCTCGCCGTCAATCCGTTTACCGTCGCGCCGAGCAGATCCACCGGTGCGAAGTCGGTTAAGGTGAAATCGCCGACTCTTGGGTTGGCCCCGGCGGCGAGATCGCAATTGACCGTGGCGAATTCTCCGGTGCCGAAACCGGCGGGCGCTCCGGCAACCATGACGAAGGTTACCTTGCCGGGGATGGCGCCGTTGGCCGGGGTGTAGATGGGCGGCGTAATTCCCCCGGATACGGCCACACCGCTCACCGCGACTACACCGTTGGTCACCGCGCCGCCCGCGCTGGTCTTGACAACGACCCCTGCGGGCAAGTTGACGCTGATACCGACGCCCGCCAAGGCCGAGCCTGGCGCGAGAGTGCCGGCCGTGGATAGCTTGAGGGTGGCGGTGGTCGGCTGAACGGGGGAACCGCTGCCGCCACCGCAGGCGGAAAGAATGGAAACGAAAAGTAGCAGCAAATATCTGACGTTGGTCATTGGTGACATTCCTTTAGTATCTGATGTTCACTCGCCTTTATGGAGAGGATTGGGTGAGAGTTGAGCAAGCTACCAGGTCACCGCGCCGATGACCCTCCGTAAAATCAGCACGACATCGCCGACATCGACGTAGCCTTTGCCGACCGGCACCCCATTGGCCCCGAGAGGGGCAATGTCGGCATGGGCTTTTTCAGCGTCGCTGAGCAGCGTGATCCCCATGACATGTTTAAGCACTTTGAGGGCGTCGCTTATGTCCGGTGCGGTTTTGCCGGTGGCGGGATTGACGATGCCGTCGCGAGGCTGGGTTACGGCGCTGTAACTGACCGCAACTATGCAATTGCCGGTAATTGCCCCGGTGGTGTAGGTCGTGCCGCTCAGGTTGCCGCCGCAGCCGGTGACGGAAGCGATTTGATAGCCGCTTGTGGGCGTGATGGTAAAACTCGTTGTTGCATTGGAGTTTACGTTTTGGGGCGCAGACGGCGAGATGCCTCCTCCTGTGCCGGCGTTGGGGGTGACGGTGAACGTCTGCGGATTCACCGTCAGGCTGACCGTGGCGGTGGCAGTCGCGTAATCGATGGTATCGGTAGGCGTAAAGGTAACCGACAGGGTCTGCGTGCCGACGGAGGGAACGCTGCCGAGTGCTGGAGAATAGACGAATGTACCGGGCACGCTCGTGCCCGCATTGAGCTGAGCTGCGGAAAGTGCCGTGCCCTGGGTAATTGCGGCAGGCCTGTTCCAGGTGATACTAAGCGTGGCTTTTGCGATGGTCAGCGTGCCGTTGGCAGTTCCTTGATAATTGCTATCGCTGATGGTGCCCACTACCGCGTAACTGCCGGCCCTCGTTGGCACCGTGGTGCTGCCGTCGTAGGTAAAGGTGACGGTCTTGCCGACCGGGTTGGTGGTTGCCGATGCCGACTTGGCCGTGCCGTCGTAGGTCGCAGACAGACTTCCCAGAGTCACGCCGGCCGTTGCCTTGTTGACGGCTATGGTCTGTTCCACGTTCGCAGCGGCGTTGTGGGTCGCGCTACCGGCCTGCGATGCCCGCACCGTGATGTTGCCCACGCCGGTGATGGTAAGGATGGCGTTGTTAGCGCTGCCCAAGCCTCCAGGGCCGCTTACCAACACAAAGGTCACCGGATTGCCGGAACCGCCACCGGTGGCAAGGGTGCTCAGGTCGAGCGGGGCGTCACCGTAGCTTTTGGTGGCGGGGGTGAAGGCGATGTTCTGGTTGGCCTTGGCGCTGAAAGTCGCTGACATGGCGTGCGACGCGGTTACGGCATTGAACGGCTGGGAATACACAGCGGTATTGGCGGCGGCGGGCACGGACACACTGTCCACCGTGACTGCGGCCACATAATTGCCGGAGTCCGGCGTGGCCGTGCAGGTGGTGCTGTCACCCTGGTTTACCGTGGCTGACGGGGTGCAGGCGATCACGCCGCTGCCGTTAACGCCGGTGCCGATGGTGAACGTGGGCAGCACTCCGGTGCCGGTCAAGGCGACATCCTTGTTGGGCGTGCCCGGATCGTTGGAGGCGATGCGCAGGGTGGTGGCCTTGGCTCCCGCGCTGGCTGGGGCGAAGGCGACCGAGATGGTGCAACTCGCGCCGTTGGCGATGGTCGGTTTCAGGCTGCCACAAGTCCCGCCGGTGCCGTCGCCCGGTGCGATGGTGAACATGCCGCTGTCGCCGCCGGTGGTGGCGACACCGCTGACAATGAGGGTGGAGCCGGTATTGCCGATGGTGAAGGTCTGCCCTGTCGTGGTTGTGCCGGTGGCAGAGATGCCGAAGTCCTTACCGGACGGTGACAGCGAAATAACCGAATGACCCAACTGTCCCGCGCGTACCGGCCAAACATAACTGCTGTAGGTCTTAACGCTGCCGTACACGAAGCCATCAACCATGTAGACGTACCAGGCGATGCCGGTGACGTAGGCATAACTACTGGACGACCAGTAGTAGGCCTGGACGTTGTTGAAAGGGTGTCCGGTCGGCAAAGCTGGATATGAATTTTGGCGGTCAATCAGACTTTGCAACTCCTTGCGATTGGGCAGCCGCCAATCGCCCGCAACCGTACCGTCGGACAGAGCGCAAGCACCGGAAGCTAAGCCATTGCTCCAGCTCAGAGCATCCGTCCAATTAAGATACTCGTTGGTCTTGGCGATGCCGCCGGCGGTGTTGGTGCAGTTTGCATTTTGCAGCCAGATCAGCCCAGTCTGGTTGTCGGTAACCGTACCGTTGGCGTTGTCTGTGAAACGTGGGTTGGGCGCGGGCACCCCTTTCAGCTTGTCTCCATCCTGCCCGGTGCCGGCGCAGGCAACCGAGTTGCCGTTGACGTCCCAGCAGCCGGTCTGCCCGGTCCGCGGCAACTGAATGGTGGCAGCTTCGGCTTCGCTAAAGCCAACGCCTCCCAACCAACTCCCCCCAGGTGCGCCATGGGCGCAACATAGCAGCGCCAGCATCGGCACCATCTTCAACAAACGTCTAACCATGGCATTTTCTCCTTCGGTATAGCGGATCGATATTTTTAAAGTCACGACTTATTCTGTTGTTTTTTTCGTTTGCACACCAGAGGCATGGCCTCGGCATCCAGCCGGTACAAGGCATTCAGCCACGGGTAACGGACAAAAAGCGAACGGCGCAGACGTGTTGTGTCGCCCCATTTGAAATGACCGGCGTAAGAAGCCACTACGCCTCGCAGATGCTCAAGTTCCCTGGGGTTGTCGGCTATGGCGTAAAGTTTCTCAGAGGCATAGCCACGTTCATCCGCTACGCCCGATACCTTGACGCACGTTTTTTCAAACCGGTCCAACCGCTGCCGCAGATTGTTGATGGAGCGTCGCCGGACCAGAACGTAATCGGGCCGGATGATATAGCCGATGAAATCTATGCCGTTTCGGACATCGGTTATGGCCGCATAGCGGGTGTTCAGTTCAAGCCGAAGTCTATGCTTCAAAAAACCCCGCACATCCTCCCTGATCTCTTCCAACCGCTGCGGGTCGTTGTCCAAAATAAGGAAGTCGTCGCAATAGCGCACGTACCAGCGGCATTTCAAGGCATGTTTACAGTATTGGTCCAATTCGTTCAGGTAAACATTGGCAAAAAACTGGCTGGTCAGATTCCCAACCGGTAGCCCGACGCCATGCGGCGCGTGTAAAAGGCTCTTGTGGGGCGGTATGCCTGCCAACAAACTGGGGTCGCCCTTGTCTAAGCGAAGCGCCATCGGTTCGTGAGCCAGAAGGGTCTTAGTCAGGTGATTGAGAAATGGCAGACTGTCGCCCGGCTCCGCCCAAGGCTGTGGCAAGTTTGGGCGGTGGCGCCTGACTTCCTTTACCAGCCGCTCCTCGACAATCCCCGCAAGTATCCGCTTATCGATCGTCACAAAGAAGTTCTTCACGTCGAGATGCAGGGCATACAGGGGAAGGCAACCGCTCTTCGTTCCCTGGCGCATGAATTCACGTACGCGGCTAAGCGCGGCATGGACCCCCTTGCCGACCCGACAGGCGTAGGAGTCGTGAATGAAAATAGGCTCGTAAATGCGCTCCAGGCGTTCGACCAAATAGTGATGCACCACCCGGTCGCGAAAATCGGCGGCTACGATCTCGCGCAGTTTAGGTCGATCCACGGCAAAGCGGATGACGCGGGAAGGGCAATAATTGCCGTTTGCCAATTCTTCGGCCAGGATCAACAGATTCAGTTCGGCCCGATATTCGAATTTGACCGCATTGATGGTGTTGCGCTTCATCCGGCGACAGCGCAGCCAACTTTTGTACAGATCGCCGAACAACACGGTATGGGGCGGCGCGGGTACATCCAGGGTGCGGGGGGTCCACTCTCCCGCGCGTACCGGCCAAACATAATTGTTGTTGGTCTTATTGTTGTTGTTCACGTTGCCATCATTCATGTTGACGTTCCAGGCGTTGTTGGTGTTGTTGGCATAACTACTGGACGACCAGTAGTAGGCCTGGACGATCTTGCCTTTCCTCTTTTCTGTCTTCGTCCGCCGATCCCTCCGGGTACGACGGCCTGCCCTGGTATGCCGGTTGATGTGGCCACATCAACCGGCGGAAAAGGCGCACAGTGGTACTACCGCACACCCGTCGACCCATTGACCGACAGTTCTGGCGCTCCCCGCACCCCGGATGCCTTCAGCCACCCCTCATTCTGACGGGCGACCTGCCCCGCCAATTCGACCGTGGCGCAAAATGCCGCAAAAGTCCTAAATCCATTGGTTTCCTGACAGATTCTGGCCTGCGCCAGAAGTTGCTCTACCGCCCGGCGCAGATCGAGAAGTGCGCCGTGTTTATCTCTTTCGGAATTGGCTTGTATTACCAGAGCAACAATCCGCTGTGAGCATTGGCGCATCTCGCTCCCCAAGGTGTACTTCACATACCGGGGAAAACCTCGTACCGTATTTTCCAAATGCACCGCCAACTGCATGGCGCTGCGGTAAATCGGTAGGTGTTCATATCGGGCCATGAAATTACTCCTGAGATAATGCTGTTTTCTTCGAGTTCTTTGCAATTTCCCTTCGACAAAAGCGCTGAGAGTACCTGAACGACCGACGGTTGTAGCCAATCAAATGACCAAATAACCTACTGTCCCGCGCGTACCGGCCAAACATAATTGCCGTTGGTCTTAAAGTCGTAGTCCACGACGCCATCATCCATGTAGACGCCCCAGGCGCCGTAGGTGAAGTTGGCATAACTACTGGACGACCAGTAGTAGGCCTGGACGTTAGTAAAGGGATGCCCGCCAGGCAAAGCCGGCGACACCTGCGACAGGTCCACCAAGCTCTCGAGTTCGGTTATGTTGGGGAGGCGCCAGTCACCGACTGCGGAGCCGTCGGCGAGGCCGCAAACACCGCCGGCCAAGTTGTTGCTCCATGTCAGGGCATTGGGCCAGGTGAGATCGCCGTTGACTTTTGCTATCCCACCTATCGTTTCGGTACAGTTGGCGTTCTTCAGCCAGATCAATCCGGTCAGGTTGTCCGTGATGGTGCCGTTCGCGTTGTCGGTGAAACGCGGATTGGGCGAAGGGACGCCGGCCAGTTTGTCGCCGTCTTGCCCGGTGTTGATGCAAGCGATGACCGCGCCCGCGGCATCGTAACAAACGGTCTGTCCGGTCCGTGGCAATTGGATGGTGGCAGCATATGCGGCGACACTAAACGAACAAATGATGAGCAGCGACAGGAAAATACGGTGAATCATGAATGGCCTCCGGTGAGGTATTTGTGTTCAAAACGCCAAAACGCCGCTCTCTGGAATCGGTCCAGAAAAGCGGCGTTTATGATGCAGCACATATATACGCAACATGGCAAAGAGCGCCGATACTAAGATCGCACTCTTGCGGTTGATGGGCATGAAAATTGCGGAAAAACCGAGACTTGTGCGCTCAGCTACGTGAGGCGTGAGGCGTGAGGCGTGAGGCGTGAGGCGTGAGGCGTGAGGAAACGTACTCCCCGGCTAGGTCGGTGTCAAGTCGTATCCGTAGGATTTCCATTTTTTTGCGAATACCAAATGCCATGCACACCCCAACCGATTCGCAAAAAAATTTATCATTCTCTGTTTAATATTTTCTATAGAACACCTTTTCAAACATCAAGCTTTTTAATGTTATTTTATTTTTAATATGCCACAACCAAGCTTTCCTTCCCCAGATTTGTCCGGTTTATTCTCGTACCGCCTTTACGTCAAGCGGAGTCACAGTAAACACCCGTAATGGCAGCATTTCGCCTTTAGCGATAGCTACCGCCTCCTTCAAGCTCTGCTGAAGCTGCTCAAAAAGAACTTTATCCATGACGTTCCAACTCCTTAACGAAGACCTCATCCAGCCACCCGCTCACGACCTCCTCCAACTGCTCAGGCGTTTCAATCACCACCCTTGGCCTTTCGTCCAAAATAGACGCCTCAACAAGGTGCTTGCTCTCGGCGGTCCAAGCCCACAAATCCCCCCACTGTAGCAGTTCCTGATCGATTGTCTTCGTTACTGCCATCACGTACCTCCGCAAGAGGGAATTGGAGTCCCCGTTTCGCCACCCGTAGGATGCGGTGAACGCCGTGAACCGCATCATTCCCAAGCCGATGCGGTTCGTGCCTCACCACATCCTACGCGGTAATATGCTGAATGGTTACGGAGGCAAAGACAAGGAAATATTTTTTCACCAAATCTCGAAACCGACCTGCTGAAAATGCGCATCGAAGGTGAACGCCTTTTTCAAATTAAGTCTTTTCATCAACGCAAAACTGGTGCAATCGGTAAAACTCAGCGTTTTATCGGAATATTTTCTAAACAGTTCGAAGGCCGCCAAGCGCAGATCTTCACCGATCGTCACCATCTGCCCGACTCCGCTTTTCAGCAAGGTATCACCAAAGGAAACCGCTGCCCTATGACCGATGCGTGCGTTGATAAGGGTCACGCTCTCGTCGAAAACATAGTCAGAAGTTATCAATTCAATACGTTCGGATTTGATCCGCATCAGTTTTTCCAGTGCCTGTTCGCTAAACTGGTCGTCCCGATCACGTAACGCGAACCATGCGGATGTGTCCACGAACAGTTTCATTGTTTGCCACCGTACAAATAAGCATCGTGATCGGTTGCCCCGTCGTCTCGGCCTGAACCTTCGGTCTGTACCAATAGATCCCACATTGGATCATTTTCCCAGTCAATCTGCTTCTTTTTTTTCCTGTCGAGAAACTCACCTACAGCATTACGCACAACCTCGGCGATTGTCGTATGCTCGCTTTCCGCAATCTGCCTGACCTGTTGAAGCAAGTCTTCAGGGAAATACATCTGTGTACGTTTCAGCGTAGTCGCCATGATCGCACCTCCGATGATGTATAATATATACACCGCTCAATCCATGTCAAGCAACATCAGCCCGTAGGATGCGGTGAACATCGTGAACCGCATCATTCCCAAACCGATGCGGTTCGTGCCTCACCACATCCTACGCGATACTATGCTGAATAGTTACCCGATTGTTGTTTATCTACGCAAACGAGATTATCAGCAATCGACCGCGCATACCATCCCCTTTTACGGGCCTGTTCCGAAAAGGTATCGCAATCAGTCCAGACGATCTCTGGATGCATGACGAATCAACGCGCTAGGTCCGCCTCATCGGTACGGATCGGCGCCGTCCTTCCACTCGTCCTTTCCCGTTTCTTTTCCGGCGCCCTTGTCGCCCTTTTTTCCGGTGCCTCCACCGTCCTCTTTGACACTGTCTATTCCCGGCTCTTTCCTGCCCGCGTTCCCCACTCCTTCCACATCTTCAGACTCAGCGCCCTTTCCCGCCTCCTGCGCCGGGTCCCTCTTCGCCTCCGGCAGGGCCTCCTTCAGCGGGGTCTTGTCCTTAACCGCGTACACATCGATCCCGGATTTCCCCTCCAACGGACAGACGTTTTCGCAGATGCCGCAGCCGTTGCACAACTCATCCACTATGTACGGCTTCTGCAGGCGGACCCTCTTCCCGCTAACAGGATCGATCTCCTCGACGACCTCGGAGCGGATCGCCTTTTGCGGAATGGGGCAGTGCTCCTCGCAGACGATGCAGTTGGTCTTTCTGGCATAGGGGAGGCAGAGGTTTTTGTCGAACGCGGCCTTGCCGATCACCGCCCGCCTCTTCTGGACGATGGGGAGATTGGGTATGGCGGCGGTCGGGCAGACCTGGCCGCACAGGCTGCAGTTGTATTCGCAGTAGCCAAGACGCGGCGTGACCACCGGGGTGAACACTCCCTCGATCCCCCCCTGGGAGATGGCCGGGTAAAGAGCGCCTGTCAGGCAGACTTTCATGCACTCGCCGCAGCGCACGCATTTTTGCAGGAATTCCTCCTCGGAGCCGGCTCCGGGCGGCCGCAGCAGCCGCGCCTGGGCCTCGGGTGCGCGAAAACGAAAGGAGCCGGCCAGGAAAAAGCCGGAGACCAGGCCTCCCATGAGCACCCGCCGCTCGGGAAGCCGCACCCCTCCCCCTTCCCCGCCGCCCAAAACGAAGCGCCAGCGAATCCGATCGCGGCGGCAGGCTTTGCCGCACTCCATGCAGAGGATGCAATCCTCGGCCTGCAAAATCTCCCGGTCAAAGGTGGTGGGACAGACCGCGCGGCACGCCTTGCAATCGTCGCATAGCTTGGCGGGGACGCGCCGCAACGGCGAGAAGCGGCTGAAGAGCCCCAGCAGGGTGCCGAGCGGACAGAGGTTTCGGCACCAGTTGCGCGACTCGTAGCGCTCGATGAAGAGGATGGCCGCGAACATGGCGGCCGACAGGAAAGCCAGCGGGTAGAAGGTCTCCCGGAAAGGGAGCAGGTGGTCGCGCAGCAGTTCGAATGCGGGAGCAAGATGGTCGCGCCGCTCCCCCAAAAGCCGGTACAACTCCACCCAGCTTCGCCTGGCCGCGTCGCCGAAGATGGGGTACAAGAAGAAGGTGAGCGCGCGCACCAGTATGGCGATGGGGTCGAGTATCCCGGCGAGGTTTACGTGGAAAAAAGCCGAGGAAATCAAGGGCAGTAGCAGCCAATACTTGAGGTTTCCCCTGAGTAGCCTGATCGGCGCGGTTTTCTTGATGCGACCGGTGACGAGGTCCAACACCGTCCCCAGCGGACAGATCCAGCCGCAGAAGAAACGGCCGAGGAGCAGGGTGAAGACGACGGTGAGCAGCGCGGGAAACAGCAGCCAGGTGAAGGAGCGGGTGGCCGCCAGATAGCTCAGCAGCACCAGCGGGTCCGCCCGGAAAAAGCTGTTGATGGCCGCGGAGATCTTGTCGGAGCCGCGATATTCGGTGTTCACGAACAGCACCAGAAAGGCCAGCAGAAACAACAACTGGCAGATCCTGGCCGAAGTCATTTTTTTCATATTCCATCCACCCTGGTTGTTCCGACTCAGGCCCGCACGACCCGCACCTTTTTCAGGTTCATCTCGCCCAGTCCCCTCTTGTACGCCGCCACGGTTACCGAGATCTCTTCCGGCTTATGGCCTAACAGGGTGGCGGCATAGGCGTCCACGGCGACGATGTCTGTCGAGGCCAGCACCTTGTTCAGCACCTTGACGTCGCTCAAGTTCCCCCCCTGCGGGCCGTGCGCCGTGAGCACGCGGGTGGCGTCCACCACGACCAGATGGCTTTTCAACACGCTGTTCACGTCCGCGAGCGCCTCGTCGATGTTCTTGTGCAGGGCACCGCGATTGCCGCCCATCATCCCCATCACGTTCTTCAGCCCCGCGGTCACCTTGGTCAGGCCGTGGTGCTTGGCAACCGGGACGTTGATGAAGACGTCGGCGCTCAGGGCCTCGTCATAAAGCTCCCAATCGCTCAGCACCTTCCCCTTGAGAGCCACCTTCTTGAAGCGCTCTTTCTCTATGTACTTCAACTCCACGTTTTTCATCCCCTTGAGCGCCTCGACCATGCCGCAGTTGACGTAGCAGCGCCGCTCGTCGTTGCAGGTGCGATCGAACACCTTCACCTTTTTGGCGCCGGCTTTGAGCGCCTCCTCCACCACCGCCCGCACCACGATCGGGTTGGTGTTGGCGGCCTGATCCGAATTGCGGTCCCACCCCATGTTGGGCTTCACCACCACCACGTCGCCGCTCTTGACGAATCGTTTCATCCCTCCCAAAGCGGCGATGGCGTTACGCGTCACCTGGGCGTAATCGCGCCCCTCGGCGACCACCACAACCGGCTCCACCGCGGCGGTCGCTTCCCTCAACCACCAACGATGGAACAGAGCGGACAGGCCGAGCACTTTCAAAAAAGACCTTCTTTTCATCTTCGTTGCCTCCTTGGTGATGGAACGACTTACCCGATTGCCGCCGGCTTCTTAGCCGCGCCCTCTCCCCTGTTTCTGATGGTCAGCCCTTTCAGAAAGTTGCGCAGCAACTGGTCGCCGCACTCCTTGTAGTTTTCATGCCCTTTGGCCCGAAACAGCGCCGTCAGCTCCGACTTTGAGGTCGGGAACTGCGCCAGCTTGAACAGCGAGAGCATGTCGTGGTCCTTCAATTCCAGGGCGATCCGGATCTTTCTCAGGATCTCGTTGTTGGTCAGGCGGCTGGACTGCTTGTTGGCGGCAGCGTCCTCCTGCCTCTGGCCGCGCTTGTAGGCGATCAGCCCGTCGAGAAAGGCGGCCAGCAAAGAATCGCGGCACTCCAGATATCCTTCCTCGGCCTCCTTCTTCAGCAGCGAGACGACTTCGCTTTGGGTCACTTCACGGCCGGCGAGCAGAAAAATTTCCGTCACCGCCTTGTTGCTGAGATCGAGCGCATAGCGCAGCCTGCGGAAAACATCGTTGTTGGTCATGGTCGCTCCTCTAGTTGCTCAAGATAGATAGCATTTAACAATCAGACCGGCAAGAATTTTGATCTGGTTGACGGCTGAATCGTTCCGAAGCGGAGGTTTTGAGATCGGCTGTGCAAAAAACAACGAGAACGACAATTAGTTGCTGACATAAGACAACACTTATAGTAGATTCCGAGTCGGCGACAGATTAACCTAAACTCTTAAAAGGAGACGCCCATGACTAATTTCACCAATCTCAAACTTAGAGACAAGCTGATGTGCGGATTCATCGCCGTGGCGGTCGTGGCGGCTGTCATCGGCGCGGTGGGCGTTCAGAAAATCAAGCACATCGCGGTCGAGGACACGCAACTGTACGAGAAGGCGACGGTGCCGATTGGAGATCTGGGGGAGGTGATGGTCGCCTTTCAACTGGTGCGCATCGAGCTTCGAGAACTAATAGATACCACCAACCCGGAGGAAAGGGAGAAGATCCGGGACACGATCAAGAAGCAGCGGGCCGCCATCGGCGAAAAGGTGGCCGCCATTGAAAAAACCATGACCAGCGAAGAGGGGCGCCAGCGGCTGGGCGATTACAAGCGGGTCAGGCTCGAGTACGGCCGCGATATCGAAAGAGTCGAGCGGTTCGCGGCGCTCAATAAGGACGCCGAAGCCAGGGCCGTGCTGAGCGGCGACGCCAAGCAGTCCGCGCAGCACTATCAGGAAGTGCTCGACAAGCTGGTGGACGTGAAAATGAGACAGGCCAAGCAGACCTCGGTAAGCAACGCGGTCGTGGCCGACGGCGCCGTGCGGATCATGATCGGCTTGCTGGCGCTGGGCGTGGCGGTCGCCATCGGGCTGGGCATTTTTATTTCCGGGAAGGTGCAGGCGCAGCTGGGGGGCGATCCCTCCGAAGTGGCCGACATCGCCCTGAAGGTGGGACACGGCGACTGCTCCGTCGAGATCGATACGCGTGGCCTCAGGGAGGACTCCGTGATGATGGCCATGGCCCGGATGGTAGCCGCCATCCGCGCCTTGATCGGCGACGCCACCATGTTGAGCGAAGCCGCGGTGGCCGGCAGGCTTGCCACCAGGGCGGACAGCTCCAGGCACGCCGGCGATTTCCAGAGGATCGTGACCGGCGTCAACCAAACCCTGGACGCCGTGATCGGGCCGCTGAACGTGGCCGCCGAGTACATCGACCGCATCTCCAAGGGGAACATACCGCCCAAGATCACCGACAGCTACAGCGGCGACTTCAACGAGATCAAGCTCAACCTGAACAACTGCATCGACAACGTCGGCGCCCTGGTGGCCGACACCGACCTCTTGGTCAAGGCGGCTGTTGAGGGCAATCTCGCCACTCGCGCCGATGCCGGGAGACACCAGGGGGATTTCCGCAAGATCGTCGCCGGCATCAACCGGACCCTGGACGCCGTCATCGGCCCGCTGCAAGTGGCGGCCGACTACGTGGACCGCATCTCCAAGGGCGACATCCCGGCGCCCATCGCCGAAGAGTACCGGGGGGACTTCAACGCCATCAAGCACAACTTGAACGTGCTGGTGGCGGCCACCAACGAGATCACCAGGACGGCCAAGGAGGTGGCCGGCGGCAACCTGATGGTGGATCTGAAGGAGCGCTCCGCGAACGACGAGCTGATGCGCGCCCTCTCGGAGATGGTCGGCAAGATTCGCGAGGTGGTTTCGGACGTGCTGGGCGCCGCCGACAACGTCGCCAGCGGCAGCGTGCAGCTCTCCGCCAACGCCCAGTCCCTGTCGGAAGGGGCCTCTGAACAGGCGGCCGCCGCCGAAGAGGCGTCCTCCTCCATGGAGCAGATGAGCGCCAACATCAGGCAGAACGCGGATAACGCCCAGCAGACGGAGAAGATGGCGATCAAGTCGGCGCGCGACGCCCAGGAAGGGGGCAAGGCGGTATTGGAGACGGTGCAGGCCATGAGGACCATCGCCGGCAAGATCACCATCATCGAGGAGATCGCCCGTCAGACCAACATGCTGGCGCTGAATGCGGCCATCGAGGCGGCGCGGGCGGGGCAGCACGGCAAGGGGTTCGCCGTGGTGGCCAGCGAAGTGAGAAAGCTGGCCGAGCGGAGCCAGTACGCCGCCGGCGAGATCGCCGAGCTCTCCACCAGCAGCGTGGAAGTGGCGGAGAAGGCAGGAGCCATGCTTTCCAGCATCCTGCCGGACATCCAGAAGACCTCGGATCTGGTTCAGGAGATCAACGCCTCCAGCAAGGAGCAGGATAGCGGCGCACAGCAGATCAACAAGGCGATTCAGCAGCTCGACCAGGTGATCCAGCAGAACGCCTCGGCGAGCGAACAGATGGCCGCCACCGCCGAGGAGTTGGCCTCGCAGTCCTCCCAGTTGCAATCGACCATCGGCTACTTCAGGATCGACGAGCAGGCGGGCGGCCAAAGGCGGACCGTCGGCAAGCAGCAGCCATCCCGGGCGCTGCCCAAGGCGGAGAGCGGCGCCGGCAATCAAGGTCGGGCGAACGGCAGGAAGGATCAGTCGTCCGGTCACGTGCTGGTATTGGAGGGGGGGTCGGCCAGGTTGGATGCGGATTACGAGAAGTTCTGAGACTGCTGAGAGAGGGAGAACTGATGCGGATCAAAAGCCCCCTCTCCCTTGATGGGAGTTGGTAGGTCGCGTTGAACGGGTGCATCGTGAAACGCGACGTAGCGATGGTGCCACCATGGCAACGTCGCGTTTCGTACCTCAACGCGACCTACAAAAGCTACAAAAGCTGCCGTCTGCAAGGTGCGGAGTCCTCTCCTCGAAGGGTTAGGAACGGGGGAACTTCCCCCCGCCAATCCTTCGCCTCAAGCGGCAGCCGCTGCCAACGACTCGGTCCCACCAGGAAGGTTGGTCCCGCCCGCAAGGCTGGCGAGGACCGGCGCCACAATGGCGTCGATCTCGTCGCTGTCCAGCGTCTCCTTGGCGACCAATTCCGCGGTCAGCAGCTTGAGCGCCTCCATGTGCGTCTCCAGCAGCGCACGCACCTCCGCATAACAGCCGGTCACTATGGAGCGGATCTCGGAATCGATCTCCAGACCCGTGGCGTCGCTGAAATTCCTGCCGCCGCTGCGGCCACCGCCAGCGCCGGGATCGGTGCTTTCATGGTTGCCGAAGGCCGCCGACATGCCCCACTCGCAGACCATCTTGCGCGCCGTGTCCGTCGCCCGAGCCAGATCGTTGCCGGCCCCCGTCGTGGTGGTGTTGAACACCAGGTCCTCGGCCGCGCGCCCGCCCATCAGCACCTTCAAATGGCCGTCCAGCATCTCCTTGGTGTAGCAGTAGATGTCTTCGGTGGGGATCTGCACGGTCACGCCCAGCGCCCGCCCTCTCGGGATGATCGACACCTTGTGCACCGGGTCGCAACCGGGAACGAGCTTCGCCACCAGCACGTGCCCCGCTTCGTGATACGCCGTGGCAAGCTTCGACTTGTCCGACAGGATCAGCGACTTCTTCTCGGCCCCCATCAGCACCTTGTCCTTGGCGCAGTCGAAATCGGTCATCTCCACCAGCCCCTTGTCCGATCTGGCCGCCAGGATGGCAGCCTCATTCACCACATTGGCAAGGTCGGCGCCGGAAAAGCCGGGGGTGCCGCGAGCGATGACCCTCAGGTCGACTTCCATGCTCAAGGGAACGTTCTTGGCGTGGACCTTCAAGATCTCCTCGCGCCCCCTGATATCCGGGGAGCCCACCGCCACCTGACGGTCGAAGCGCCCCGAACGCATGAGCGCGGCGTCGAGCACCTCGGGACGGTTGGTCGCCGCCAGCACGATGATCCCCGGGTTGACCGCGAAACCGTCCATCTCCACCAGCAGTTGATTCAAGGTCTGGTCTCTCTCGTCGCTGGCGCCGCCGCTGCCGGCGTCGCGCCGACGTCCGACCGCATCGATCTCGTCGATGAACAGGATGCAAGGCGCCGCCTTCTTGCCTTGCGCGAAAAGATCCCGCACCCTGGAGGCCCCGACGCCGACGTACATCTCCACGAACTCCGAGCCGGAGATGGAGAAAAAAGGCACCCCGGCCTCGCCGGCCACGGCCCTGGCCAAAAGGGTTTTTCCGGTCCCGGGAGGGCCGACCAGCAGCACGCCGGTGGGCATTTTGCCCCCCAGGCTGGTGAACTTCTGCGGGTTCTTAAGGAAGTCGACGCTTTCCATCAATTCGGCCTTGGCCTCTTCGGCTCCGGCGACGTCGGCGAAGCAGGTGGTCGACTCGGAACGGTCGATCAGTCTGGCCTTGCTGCGGCCGAACCCTGCGTACTTTCTCAGGATCATGAAGAGAAAGCCCGCCACCAGCAGCATGATGGAAAGTTCGAACCACTTCGGTTGCGCGGAGGGAGGTTTCGAGGAAAATTCGACGTGCTTGGCCAGCAGCAGAGTGGACAGTTCGGCGCCGGCCGGCAGGTAGAGCTGGAATGTCCGTCCCGCCCTACCCTCTGCCGTGATCTGATCCCCGGCTACGCCGACTCTCAGGATGCCGCCCGCGTTCACCTTGTCGACGAACGCACTGTAACTGATCTGGTTTTTCTTATCCGACTGATACTGCCTCCAGGCGTATTGACCATAGCAAATAGCCCCAAGACTGCTCAATACCGCGACCACTACCAGCAAGCGAATTTTCTTGGCATTCCCCATATTTATTATTTCCCTTTCTAATAGTTGACAACCAATTGCTTATACAGACTCGGCACCGTCGGCCATGCAAGATGCACAATGGAAAGTCGGTGTACTTTACCGCTTGTTAATTGGATTTTTTAACGGACCTTCAGTGGTGATTCAGCTTTGAAAAAAGTATGACTATTATTTTTACTCCCATAGCAGCTTTTTTGTACATATAAATTATCTTAACTCTGATCGCATATAGAGAAAGCCCCGTCCGTTTCCCGGCGGGGCTTTCCTATTTCGTCTCTTGTTTCAGCTAATATGTTCGGCGGCTTTGGTAGGAGCCTTGTGCAGGTTCAAATTACGCCATGCAGGCGGTAACGACGACGCCGGCGGCCAACCCCAGGAGCGTCGGCCACATGTTGCGCCTGGCCAGGTCGGCCGGATCGACGCCGGCAAAGGAAGCGGTCACCGCCAGGAAACCCCAGGGAACCAGGGTAGCGCCGGTCCAGATGGCGGCCATCTGCGCCTGTGAGGCCAAAATGGCGACGTTGGCGCCGATCGGCTTGCCGAGCGCCATGGCGATGCTGGTGCCGAGCGGTATGGCTGCATAGCCGGAGCCGTCGAACGCCGCCAATATGCCGGCGACCGTCACCATCAACGACACCATGAAGGTGTTGATGGGAACATGGGCGGCGATCCAGTAGCCCCAATGGAACATCAGTCCCTGAGCCGTCTTGTCCTTGAGGATGTCCTTGAGCGAGTCGCCGCCGAGCCAGAAGAAGCCGGCGATGATCACCACCGGTCCGAAGACTTTCACCGCGAACATCCAGCCGTGGCGCGCGTGGTCCATCACCTTGCTAAAGGCCGCGTCCTTGTATTGGAAGATGGAGCTGATCATGGTGATCCCCAACACGGTGCCGCCGACCAGAGCGGTGGCCGCGCCCCCTTTCAGCTTCATGGTGAACATGAAGTACACGTCCAGCAGCAAAGCCAGCGGTATCAGCCAGGCCATCACCTTGCCGATGGGACTGGCGTCGATATCGGCAGTAGCGGCGGCGGCCCTTTTTTCCATATCGAGAGTGCTCGCCTCCCCCTTGCCGGCTTTGATCGCCTTGCGGGCGATGAAAAAGGCGCTGGTGGCGGCGACGATCGACACCGTGGCCCAGATGGGAATATTGGCGGAAATGATGTCGGCGACCGGTATGCCGCTCATCTTGGCGGTGACCGACGGCGTCCCCTGGATGATGAAGTCGCTCGACAGGCCGATCCCCTTGCCGAAGATGGACAAGGACATGGCGGCGATGATGGGTGGGAGGCCGCCGACGATGGCGCAGGGGAGCACCAGCGCGCCCAAAAGGGCGACGGCCGGCGTCGGCCAGATGAACCAGGAAAGGATCAGCATGGCGATGCCGATCACCCAGTAGGAAACGCTCGGACGGCTGAGCAGGCCGCGCAGCGGAGCGACCATGAGCCGGTCCGACCCCATGTCCTCCATGGTCTTGGTCATCATCACCACCAGGGCGATGACGATGATGATGTTCAAAAGGTCTGTTGTGGCCGCCATGATGGAATTGAAGGCCACCATGATGCCGCCGACGATGCTTCCCTTCAAGAGCGAACCGACCACCAGCAGGCCGATCGAGGTCGGCAGCAGGGCGTCCCGGCGCGTCGCCAGGCAACCCAGAGTGGCAATTACGAAAAGCATAAAGACCCAATCGGCCAACGATAGTGAGACAACCGCCTGCATATAAACTCTCCTCTGGCTACTCGCCGCTTCGCCGCCTAAGGATCAGCAGCGACGTAAATTGATGCCGTGGTTTTTACCTAAGACTGCGTCCTCATGCGGAGGCCTAAAGAGCCTTGGCGAAGAAACCGGTCATGCCTGCTTTGGCAACGTTGTCCTTGATCAGATCGACGTCGGTGGTGTACAGGTTCGAGCTTTTCATGTGGTCGAAGAGCACGCTTCCGGAGAAGGTGTATTTCTTGGTCAAACCCGTTTCGGTCGCCATCATTTCCTTGACGTAGGCGATGGCGTCCCCGATGGCGAGGCTCAGAGGGATCTCGATCGGCTCCAGCCCGAAGGCGTGCCTGGCGGCGTTGTGGCCGGCCAGCACCCCGGTGACGATGGCTTCGGTGTGTCCCACCAGCAGCCCGGCCTTCTCGCCGCCGCAGAACACGTTCTTCAGCCCTTCCACCTTGAGCGCGTTGTCGCGCGGCAACATGCCGAAGTAACGCATGGAGTTGCCGATGCCGCCGGCGTAGGGATCCTCGAAACGCGCGTTTTCGCAGCCGGGGATCTGGCGCAGCACGTCGAGCGGATAGTAAGCGGCCATCAGTTTGGCGTGGCCCGTGTCCAGCAGCACGATGTTTTCGGCGAACTCCTTCAGCGCATATTGCTGGCAGGCCTTCTGTCCGAGATCCGACATGCTCTTTTGCAGCTTTTCGGGGACCTTGATGACGCAAACGCCCTTGCTGTTCAACTCGTCCTGTATCTCGCGCGAGAGGGAATCCTTGTGCAGTTTGCAGGCGCCGCTCATGGCGCCCAAGGTTCCGTCCGCTTTGGCGCCGGTCATTTCCTTGATGCCGGCCTTGGCCGCGATGCTGAAACGCGGTCCGAAGGTCGGACAGCGATAAATGCACATGGCGCAACCGTTGCCGTGCTTGGTGCAGTTGCCCTGGGGTCCGGCAGTGCCGGAGACGTCGACGAAGGCGTCGCCGGCAGCTTCGATCACGGTGCTGCTGTGGTAGACCGCAGCCGAAACGCTGCTGATGACGCCGTCCTGAAGGACGATATCGTTCACTCGGGCCTGGAGATGGATCTTTACCTCCGCGGCCAAAAGCGCGCGGCGCACGGCGGGTTCGATGGTGGAGACGTCATAGAGGCTGGAGTGCTTATGTCCGGGGAACTCCATGTTTTTGTGCCGCGAGTTGTCGTCGGCGACCTGGAAAAGATCGCCCCCCCCCCATGGCCAACATTTCCTCGGTAGCGGTGAACCGGCCGTTGTTGCGCATGATGCCGCCCACCAGGCCGGTGCCGAGCAACATATCCGCTCGTTCAAACAGTTCCACTTCGCAACCGGCGTGCCGTGCAGCCAATGCGGCAGCGGTACCAGCCCAGCCACCACCGACAATTACTACTTTTTTAGCCATGGTTTAGTCTCCCGATTTCATCGATATTAAATCTTCCAACAAGGTGGCAGGGCAGATTGCTCTATATAAAGCATTGTTTAAGGACGCAACCGGATTCATGCAATTAAACCGCAAACATGGGCATTGTCGCAAGGAGTGCTGTACCAGGTCAAGAAAAACTGTTTTATTTATTCTTTAGCAAAAATATCAAATAGCATCAAACGATGGGAATAATTAGATGAAACGCATCCAACCGCCATGGTAAGGCAAGCGTAAAAGCACCGATGGGTGATGGATACCTTATAAGGAAAGAGCAGGAGGAAGTAAAATACTGTTTTGCTTGGTGGGGTAAAGATTTAGCCTATGGCGGGTAAAGGACAGGTCTTGACCGCATGCCGCGGCGCAATGCGTCATTCGCAGGAGTCGTGCCAACGAGAAAAAAAACAAAGTCGTGTCAATGAAATCAAAAGGTTATCACTCCGCTTCCAGCCGATTTTTGGCGTTGTCGATCGCCGTCAGCAGTTGGGCCGGCAAGGGGTGGTCTTTGGTATAGGCAAGGCCGATGACCCGTTCCAGTTTCAAATCGCTTATCTCGCAGGTGACGATATCCGGGCGCAAGCCGGTGGAGTGGCTGGGGACAAGCGAGATGCCAAGCCCCGCCGCCACCAGGTCCAGGGCATACTCCTCGGTTTTGACGGTCGCCTTGACGTCGACGCTGACGTTGCTCTTTTGCACCGCGAATTTCCAGGCGTCGTTCACGTCGCACGGTTGCCGGCTGATGAAGGGAACGCCGTTCAGCGACTTCAGGGGGACCGATCCCAGCAGGGAGAGGGGATGCCCCACCGGCGTCGCCAGCACGTATTCATCGTGCCACAACTTGTGAAACGCCTCGTTTTCGCCCAACAGATTGCTGGAGATGATCCTGGCGTCGGCTTCCTCGCTCAAGTCCACGATGGTCAGGTCCAACCCTTGAACCAGCAGGTCCTTGATGATCATGCTGATGCGCCGCCCCGAAAGAAACGGCATCAGCGCGAGCTTCATCGTAATCTTCTGCATCGGCTCCTTAAACAGCTCCTTGATGATCTGAACGTCGCCGACCACCTTGCTGGCGTACGGGTACAAGTTGTTCCCCGCCTGAGTCGGAGTCACGCCCTTGGTATGCCGGATGAACAACTGGCAATTCAGCTCGGATTCCAGCTCCTGGATGGCCGAGGAAATGGACGGTTGCGCGACGAAGCAGCGCTTGGCCGCAGCGGTCAAGCTCAACTCCTCGTAGACCGCCAGGTAATAACGAAGACAGCGAAAATTCATGGTTGAACCTCTATTGGCCGGGAAACTTGATCCGAGAAGCCCCACCATAGCAGCGGAGCGGAAAGTTGTCAAAGCGGCCTTGTCGATTGCGGCATCGATATCAACATCGATAGCGGCCTTGGCTATCGCCGCGACGCTTCCCCGGGCACGCGCCCGTATTTGCCATAGCTTACTCCTTTACCCCCCTAAGCAAAACAATATTTTACAGCGACGGGGAGTAGGCCTAAGTTATCAACAACAAAACGAGGTCGGCGCGATCCGCCGTCGCAGGTAAAGAACTCGAAATCACGGCACAGGGAGAGATCCATGGAATTCTTAGCGCAGTTGGGCATCAAGGAGAAAAATTTCGGTGCCTCAACGGGGACCCAGTGGCTGGCAACCACCGATCAGGGGGAAATCAAGGTGGTTTCTCCGGTCGACGGCAAGCAGATCGCCAGCGTCTACCTCGCCTCCGAGCAGGATTACGAACTGTTGGTGGCCACGGGAGTGGAGGCCTTCAAGAAATGGCGCATGGTGCCGGCCCCCAAGCGCGGCGAGATCGTGCGCCAGATCGGCTTGGAACTGCGCAAACATAAAGACGCCCTCGGCACGCTGGTCTCCTACGAAATGGGCAAGTCCCTGCAGGAAGGAAAAGGCGAGGTCCAGGAGATGATCGACATCTGCGACTTTGCCGTCGGCCAGTCCCGCCAGCTCTACGGCTATACGATGGTTTCCGAGCGCGAACGCCACAGGATGTACGATCAATACCATCCGCTGGGCGTGGTCGGCACCATCAGCGCCTTCAACTTCCCGGTGGCCGTCTGGTCCTGGAACGCCATGATCGCCACCATCTGCGGCGACACCAACCTGTGGAAGCCCTCGTCCAAGGTCCCCCTGTGCGCCATCGCGGTGCAAAACATCCTGGCGCCGGTGATCAGGGCCAACGACCTGCCGGAAGGTTTGTTCAACATGGTGATCGGGCGCGGCGCCTCGGTCGGCGAAATGCTTTTGAACGACAAGAGAATCCCGCTGGTCTCCATCACCGCCTCCACCGAAGTGGGACGCCACGGCGCCGCGGTAATCGCCAAGCGCTTCGGCAAATCCATCCTGGAACTGGGCGGCAACAACGCCATCATCCTCACCCCCAACGCCGACTTCGCCATGGCGCTCCCGGCAATCGTCTTCGGAGCGGTCGGCACCGCCGGCCAGCGCTGCACCTCCACCAGGCGCCTGATCATTCACGAGAGCATCTACGACAAGGTGAAGCAATCGATAGTCAAGGCCTATGGCGGCCTCAAGG
This sequence comes from uncultured Geobacter sp., assembly GCA_903925075.1. Classification (GTDB taxonomy): domain Bacteria; phylum Desulfobacterota; class Desulfuromonadia; order Geobacterales; family Geobacteraceae; genus Geomonas. The sequence goes on along the minus strand of CAIYDQ010000023.1, from coordinate 13,748 downwards.
TCGGCAACCCGCTGGAGGAAAAAAACCACGTCGGCCCGCTGATCGACCGGGGAGCCGTGGGTGACTTCGAAAAAGCCCTGGTGCGCGCCGCGGCGGAAGGCGGCAGCGTCGTTTTCGGCGGCCAAGTGCTGGAAGGCGACGGATATGAGTCCGGCTGCTACGTGATGCCGGCCATCGTCGAGGTGGAAAACAGCTACGAGGTGGTCCAGGAAGAGACCTTCGCGCCCATCCTTTACCTGATCAAATACGCGGGCGAACTCGCCAACGCCATCGAGCTTCACAACGACGTGGTGCAGGGACTCTCCTCCGCCATCTTCACCAGGGACATGCTGGAGGCGGAGGAATTCCTCTCCGCGGAAGGGTCCGATTGCGGCATAGCCAACGTCAACATCGGCACCTCCGGGGCTGAAATCGGCGGAGCGTTCGGCGGCGAGAAGGAGACCGGCGGCGGCCGCGAATCCGGTTCAGACGCCTGGAAATGCTACATGCGCCGGCAGACCAACACCATCAATTACGGCAAGACCCTCCCCCTGGCCCAAGGGATCAAATTCGAGATCTGATACTGCTAACGACAGGAGTTATCTAACATGACCGCTATAGCGACCGACAGTTTGAATGCCTCCGTTTCACAACACAAAGGCGACGCCCTCGTCAACTCGGCGGAGTTGCTGGCGATGATGGACCGCTACCAACTCTCAGCCGAGCTGAGAGAAAACATCGCCAAGGAAAACCTGCTCCCGACCGGCCTTTTGAGCCGATTGCAGTCCGTGTATCCGCAGCACTCCGGACTCTTGGAAACCAAGCCTTTCCTGTTTCAGGTGGGCCAGAACTTCACCGGGCTGGACGGATTCCGGCGGGTCTGCGAAATCCTCAAGGGACACGGCATCGAGCTCGACCAGTTGCAGGAGCGCGAGCTATTCATCGAGGTTTACCGCTTCCTGGCGACCAGCCACTCCCTCAACGCCATCAACTGGGACAACTACCGAAACGATTCGGTCTACCAGTTGGTGATCCCGCAGCCCGGCATGATCGACCCGGCAACCTCCAAGGCCTACGTAGAGGCCGGGTCCGACCGGGAAAGAACGGCAATCGTCGAGGAGTACGCCGAGAAGACCAACCCGCACGACGGCAACCAGCAGCTCAACAAGCCCTGGTTCGTCAACGAGCAGGGCGCGGTCGAGTTCCTGGAAGGAAGCCAGCACAAATACCCGCAGTGCCAACTGGTCTTCGACACCACCACGCAGAACTGCTTCGCCTTTTGCAGTTACTGCTTCCGCCATGCCCAGGTGCGCGGCGATCAGGACATGTTCCTCCAGGAAGATCCCAGCCAGATCCACCGCTACCTGAAGGAACACCAGGAAGTGACGGACCTGCTGATCACCGGCGGCGACGGCGGCTTCATGCCCGCGCACCGCTTCGAACAGTACATCGCGCCGATCGTCTCCGATCCGGAACTCGCCCATATCAGGACCATACGTCTGGGCTCGCGTTCCCTGACCTTCCACCCGGAGATGATCCTGAGCAGCAAATACGACAGGATGCTGGAGCTCTTCGACACCCTGTACGACAACGGCATTCAGATGGCGTGGATGGCGCATTTCTCCACCCCCAGGGAGATCCTGAATCCCAAGACCATCGCCGCCATCCGCAGGCTGAAGGCCCACCACGTCTTCGTGCGCAGCCAGAGCCCGATCATGAACCACATCAGCCTGTTCACCGACGGAAAAGGGGCCGTCGACGTGGAGAAGTCCGCCCGGAACTGGATCGACCTGGCCAACATCCTGGCCATGCTGGGCGTCGGCTTTCACTCCATGTACTGCGCACGCCCGACCGGCGAGCACCACTATTTCACGGCGCCGCTGGCGGACGTGGAAAAAGTTTTCAGCCGCATCTACAGCTCCCTCTCCTCGATCAACCGGCCATCGCGTCATATCTCCATGACCATCTCGGCCGGCAAGCTCTCCATCCTGGGCACTTCGGTAGTGGTCGGCGAAAAATGCTTTGCCCTGCAATTCACCGAAGCGCGTAACATGGAGTGGATGGGCCGGGTGTTCCACGCCAAGTACGACGAGAAACAGAACAAGATCGACCTCTTGCAGCCGCTCGACACCGAAAAGTTTTTCTTCGAGGACGAGTTGAAGGAGATCGAAACGGGACTGGCGGAAGCCTTGCGCCGACGAATGGCTTAACCGATGGGGGAGCATCCACCCCCCCTCCCAACCTCCCCCCGCTGGGGGGAGGAGCTAGTACAATGTCCAGCTTGAAACTTCGGGTCCTCCGTTGTGAGTTGATTGTTGTAGGGGCGAACCTTGTGTTCGCCCTGGCGCCAGCGGGCGAAAAGGGCGAATACAAGATTCGCCCCTACAGGTCCACGTCACCTGTAGGTTTCTAACTGCGGGTTAGGCGGGAGGAAGCTATGCGATGGCAGTGGGGCCGGGAAAATAGCGAACTAAAGCTTCAAGTTGACGCCCGCGGGGCCAGTTCCCGGGCAAAGGGGAAGCAGCGATGATCGATAAGAGTGTCGGTTCGGCAGCCGAGGCGGTCGCCGACATTTACGACGGCGCCACCGTTTTGATCGGTGGCTTTGGTGAGGCAGGCAGCCCGATCGAGCTGATTCACGCCCTGATCGACCACGGGGCCAGAAACCTGACCGTGGTGAACAACAACACCGGCAGCGGCCATGTGGGGCTCGCGGCCCTGATCGAAAACGGCCAGGTCGGCAAGATGATCTGCTCCTATCCGCGCACCACCAACTCGATGGTGTTCCCGGAGTTGTACTGCAGCGGCAGAATCGAGCTGGAACTGGTTCCCCAGGGAACCCTGGCCGAGCGGCTGCGGGCCGGCGGCGCCGGCATCCCGGCCTTCTACACGGCCACCTCGGTCGGCACGCCCCTGGCTGAAGGGAAGGAGCAGCGCAGCTTCGACGGGCGCGACTACGTCCTGGAGCAGGCGCTCAAGGGAGATTTCGCCCTGATCAAATGCGAGCGCGCCGACCGCCACGGCAACCTGGTCTATCACAAGACGGCGCGCAATTTCGCCCCGGTGATGGCCATGGCCGCCCGGACCACCATCGTACAGACCGGAGCCCTGGTGGCATTGGGAGCGATCGATCCGGAAACGGTAATCACTCCCGGCATCTTCGTGAACCGAGTGGTGACCGTCGCCGAGCCCGCGCAGGAATCGAAGCTGGTCGCCCAAGGGAGGATCTACCCGTGAGCAAGGAAAGCAGTCGGATCGGCTGGAACCGCGAAGCGATGGCCAAAAGGGCCGCCCTGGATATCCCCGACGGCGCCTACGTCAACCTCGGCATCGGCATCCCCGAGATGGTGGCCCAGTACGTGCCCGAGGGGCGGGAAGTGATCTATCACACCGAAAACGGCCTGCTGGGCATGGGTCCGCCCCCCGCCGCCGGGGAAGAGGACCCGGAACTGATCAACGCGGGCAAGAAGATGGTGACCGCGCTTCCCGGCGCCAGCTATTTCCACCATGCCGACAGTTTCGCCATGATCCGCGGCCAGCACATCGACCTCTGCGTGCTGGGGGCGATGCAGGTCTCCGAGCGCGGCGACCTGGCCAACTGGTCGACCGGCGCCAGCGACGCCATCCCCGCGGTGGGCGGGGCCATGGACCTGGTCGCCGGCGTGCGCACCGTCGTGGTCATCACCCAGCACTGCACCAACGCCGGCGAACCAAAGCTGGTCGACGCCTGCAGCTATCCGCTGACCGGCAAGGCCGTGGTGAGCCGGATCTATACCGACCTGGCCGTCATCGACCTGACGCCGGCAGGCTTCCAGGTAGTGGAACTCGCCCCCGGGGTGAGCTTCGATTACCTGCGGCAACGAACCGGCGGCAAGCTTCTTCCCCGCCCCTAAACGAATTCATTGGAAGGTGAAATCATGAAAGATTCGGCACAGACAGGACAATCGAAGAGCGCGGCGCTTTACCAGCGGGCCTGCAAAGTATTGCCCGGCGGGGTCAGCCGCAACACCGTGCTGCGGCAACCGCATCCGATCTACGCGGCCCGGGGCGAGGGGTGCTACGTCACCGACATCGAAGGGGTGAAGCGGATCGACTTCGCCAACAACATGGCCTCGCTGATCCACGGCCATGCCCACCCCGCCGTGGTGTCGGCGGTAGCCGAGCAGTTGCAGCGCGGCACCGCCTTCACCCTGGCAACCGAAGCGGAGATCCTGCACGCCGAGCAGATGTGCAGCCGCAACGACGGCTTCGACCTGATCCGTTTCGTCAACTCCGGCACCGAGGCGGTGATGGGATGCCTGAAAGCGGCCAGGGCCTTCACCGGCCGCCCCAAGATCGCCAAGGTCGAGGGCGCCTACCACGGCCTCTACGACTACGCGGAAGTGAGCCAGACGGCAAGCCCCGCCACCTGGGGCGAGCTGGATCATCCGGCCAGCGTGCCGGTGTCGCACGGCACACCCGCCTCGGCCCTGAACGACGTGGTGATCATCCCCTTCAACGACCCGGAGCGCGCCGTCGCCATACTCGACCGGCACGCCGATCAACTCGCCTGCGTCCTGATCGACCTGATGCCCCACCGGGTGGGTCTCTTCCCGGCCTCGGCCGAATTCGTCCGGGCGCTTTACGACTGGACCCGCAGAAACGGCGCCCTTCTGGTCTGCGACGAGGTGATCACCTTTCGCTCCAACTTCGGCGGCGCGCAGGAGTGGTACGACGTGCGCCCGGACCTGACCGCCATGGGGAAGATGATCGGCGGCGGTTTTCCCGTGGGAGCGGTTGCCGGCCGCCGGGAAGTGATGGAGGTGATGAACCCGTTGGCGGACAACTACTTGTTTCCCCTTTCCGGGACCTTTTCGGCCAACCCGATCACCATGACCGCCGGCCGGGTGTCGATGGAACTGTTCGACCGTGAAGCGGTGGAGCGGCTGAACCTCCTGGCGGACAGGGCCAGGGCGTGCATCGCCGAAGCCATCCGCGTAGCCGACGTGCCGGCCTGCGTGACCGGCGCCGGCTCGATGTTCCGGTTGCACATGAAGCCGAGCGTTCCGCGCAACTACCGGGAGGCGTACGTGAGCGCCGAGGAAACCAGGCTGACCAAGGCGCTCATCGACCATTGTTTCGACAACGGCCTGATCATGATCAACACCTGCTCCGGCACCCTCTCCACCCCGATGACCGAGAAGGAGATCGACACCCTGGGCGAAGTGATGCTGAGCGGCTTGCGTCTGGTGAAAAAAATGCTTTAAAGCCCCCTCCCCCTTAATGGGGCCAGGATATTGCCTTGCTGCTTGAGCGGGTATAACATGCAGCGTGACGACGTTTATATTTAATGGATACAGCTACCCGGCTACCGCCGGATCAAGGAGATAAACATGAACGGAGCACAAGTCATCGTCAAGATGCTGCAGGCGCAGGGAGTAGAGGTAGTCTTCGGCGTGCCGGGGGACACCAGCATCGCCCTCTACGAGGCGCTGTACGACGCCGCGCCCGAAATCCGGCACATCATGGCAAGGGACGAGCGTTCCGCCTCCTTCATGGCCGACGCCTATGCCCGCTTGTCGCACAAGCCCGGCATCTGCGAGTGCCCAAGCGGCGCCGGCGCCCTTTATTCGGTGCCGGGCGTGGCCGAGGCCAACGCCTGCTCCATACCGGTCATTCTCCTCACCTCGGACAACGCGCTTTCCGGCGAGGGAAAAGGGACCATTACCGAGCTAGACTGCGCGGCCCTCTTCAAAACCATCACCAAACTGTCGACCCTGCTGAAATCGGGAGACAAACTCCCGGAGACCATACGCCGCGCCTTCCGGATCGCCACCAGCGGCAGGCCGGGCGCCGTGCAGCTTTCCATTCCTTCGGAGGTTTCCTCGGGCGCATACAGCGGCGGCAGCGAGTCGCTCTACCCCGCCGCCGACTGCTGCCATTACCCGTCCTTCCGCACTCGCGGCAGCCGCGAGGCGCTGGAGGCGTTGGTCGAACATCTGATGCAGGCGCGCCGTCCGGTGATCGTCGCCGGCGGCGGCTGCAATCATTCCCAGGCGGGCAAGGAGATCAGGGCCGCGGCGGAATGGCTCTCCGCCCCGGTGGTGACCACCATTTCGGGACAGGGAATCATCCCGGACGAGCACCCGCTGGCGCTGGGAGTCATCGGCGACAACGGTTTCCATCCCCACGCCAACAGGGCGGTCGAGGAGGCCGACGCCATTTTGTACGTCGGCTGCAAGATGGGATCCGTGTCGACCCTGAAATGGACGCTCCCTTCCCACAACCCGGAGCGAAAGATCCTGCAGATCGATCTCGACCCTGAACTTTTGTCCAACAATTTCCAGAACACCCTGAGCGTGGCCGGCGACGCCAGGCTGGTGCTCAGCGATCTGGTCGTGCTCCTGAAAGGAAAGGGCGCGGCGCGCACCCATTCGGAATGGCTGGAAAATCTGAACGAGGCGCGCGCCCAGTTCTGGCGCGACTCCGAGGCCGAGCTTAGCGCCGACGACACGCCCCTCAAGCCGCAGCGAGTGATATCGGCCCTGAACAAGCACCTCACCTCCCCCTCGATCGTCATCTCCGATGCGGGGACGCCGACCCCCTACACCACCCGCTTCCTGAAACTGGCGGGGAACGGCTCCAGATTCATCATTCCCCGAGGCTACGGCGGGTTGGGCTACGCCATTCCGGCCCTGGTGGGAGCGCACATGGCCCGTCCCGACGCCCGGCTGGTCGGCCTCTTCGGCGACGGCAGCCTGGGGATGTCCGCCGGAGAACTTGAGACGCTGGCCCGGCTGAAGATTCCCGCCGTGCTGATACACTTCAACAATTCCTGCTTCGGCTGGATCAAGGCGCTGCAGTCGTTGCATGCCCAGGGGAAGTTCTTCTCGGTCGATTTCACCGCGGGGAGCCCCTCCATGGTCGCCCAAGGCTTCGGGCTGCAAGGGCGGCAAGTCGCCACGGCCGAGGAGCTGGACGAAGGTCTGGCGGAAGCCTTTGCCTGCGACGGCCCCTTCTTCCTGGACGTGATCACCGAATCCGAGGAAATCTCCATTCCGCCGGTCGCCTCCTGGCTGAAAGCGGCAGGCAAGGCGAAAAAGCAGGGCTGAGAAAAAAGCATTTGGCCACAAAAATGCACAAAAGGCGCAAAATGGAATCGAAGATATAGATTTATTTTTTGTGTATTTTGTGCCTTTTTGTGGCAATAAACTGCTTGATTTGGTTAAAAGGAGCACGGAAATGAACAACAGCGAACTCCTACAGCGTTTCGACTTGAAAAGCAGCCCCGGCGGCACCCTCGCGGCCATAACTCCGATCGACGGCTCGCTGCTTGCCACCCTTGACGAGCACAGCCCGGCGCAGTTGGAGGGGATGATCGCCCAGGCCGACGTCGCCTTCGACCACTGGCGGGCCGTGCCGGCGCCGGTGCGCGGCGAACTGGTGCGTCTGCTCGGCGAAGAACTGCGCGCGGCCAAGCCGGATCTGGGCCGCCTGATCTCGCTGGAAGTGGGAAAGATCTATCAGGAAGGGCTGGGCGAGGTGCAGGAGATGATCGACATCTGCGACCTGGCGGTGGGTCTTTCCCGTCAGCTCTTTGGATTGACCATCGCCTCGGAGCGCCCCGGCCACCGCATGATGGAAACCTGGCACCCGATCGGCGCCTGCGGCGTCATCTCCGCCTTCAACTTTCCCGCCGCCGTCTGGGCGTGGAACGCGGCGCTGGCCCTGGTCTGCGGCAATCCGGTGATCTGGAAGCCGTCGGAAAAGACCCCCTTGACCGCCCTCGCCTGCATGCAAATCTTTCGGCGCGCCGCCGCCCGTTTCGGCCGGGCTCCCGAGGGACTCGCGCAGTTGGTAATCGGCGGACGCGAACTCGGGGAGGCGCTGGTGGCAAGCCCGGCCGTCCCCGTGATCTCGGCGACCGGTTCGACCCAGATGGGGCGCGCAGTCGGCATGAAGGTCGCGGAGAAGTTCGGCCGCAGCATCCTGGAACTGGGCGGCAACAACGCCATGATCGTCGCCCCCTCGGCCGACCTGGAGATGGCGGTGCGCGCCATCGTCTTTTCGGCGGTGGGAACCTGCGGACAGCGCTGCACCTCGCTGCGCCGCCTGATCGTCCACAAGAGCGTCGTGGCGGCGCTGCTGCCGCGCCTGCGCACGGCCTACGACACCGTCGCCATCGGCGATCCGCTGGAGCCGGGGACCCTGATCGGCCCCCTGATCGACGCCCCCGCCTACCGGGCCATGGCCGCGGCGCTGGAGCGCGCCCGAGCGCAGGGAGGAAAAGTCCACGGCGGCGAGCGTCTGCTGCAGGATCGCTACCCCGACGCCTTCTATGTAAGGCCGGCCATCGTGGAGATGCCGGCGCAGACCGAGATGGTCAAAGCCGAGACCTTCGCGCCCATACTCTACGTGCTTGAGTATGAGACCTTGCCGGAAGCCATAGCCCTGCAAAACGGCGTGCCGCAGGGACTTTCCTCCTGCATCTTTTCCAACGACCTGCGCGAGACCGAGACCTTCCTCTCCTCGCTTGGTTCCGACTGCGGCATCGCCAACGTCAACATCGGCCCCTCGGGCGCCGAGATCGGCGGCGCCTTCGGCGGCGAGAAGGAGACCGGCGGCGGGCGCGAATCCGGCTCCGATTCCTGGAAGGGGTACATGCGCCGGGCCACCAACACCATCAACTATTCGAGCGAGCTGCCGCTGAGCCAGGGGATCCAATTCGGCCTGGGTTAACGGCGAACTCCCCGCATTGCCCGCAATAAGAACAGCAAAAGCCCCACCGTTTCCCGGTGGGGCTTTCTTATTTCACCTCAAAGGATAACCTGATCTCCTCCATCCGTCGGCGGTTCATGCCCAAATCCCAGTACCCGAGACGGGCGGCGGAGCGCACGTGGATGAGGCTATTTTCGGCATCCAGCAGGAACAGCCCGTCATCGACGAATCCAAGCGCGGTGCGAAATTCGACCCTGATGGTGGAATCGTCCGCCGCAATCAAGGTGGTTTTTGGACGCCGGGAGAGGAGATGGCGAAGTCTCTCGAAAGCGTCATGGGGTTCACCAGTGATCCTGAAGGGCTCGATGTAGTGGCTGCCGGTAGCTTGGCTAGAGACACAGTTGGGCGATGCCGGGCAGGCAGGAAGTACAAGTGGCAAAGTAAACCTCACGGGCTTTCGATTTTTTAGGCATTGCTGCTCGGTTCATCAAATAAAACCGTGATGATCCTTTGGCTCGTCATGTAGTCACCGTTATCCGATCCGTTTCAAGGCACGCTGCAGACACTACAGGATATTGACCGCCCGTGCCGCAAGTAGAGCAATAACCAACAAGGAAATGATCGACTGCAGCATCATCAAGACCTTCGCCCAACGTGACAGGACGGGAACATCCGTCGGGGAAAAGGCTGTCGAGGTATTAAAGGCGAGGAAAAGGTAATCCACGAAATTGGGCGACCACTCTTGGAAGCCCGCCGCATGTTTACTTTCCGGCGCCATCGTCATCTGGGGGAAAAGAAAAGCTCCACTTGCGTGTTCTGCACGCTGCGCACGTTTGTGCGGCCCGCCGGCATCAAGCCTCCAATACCATGAGGCGAAAACGAGGATGTTGGATAGCCAAAGGGCCGCAGCAGACTTCAACAGCTCTTGTGGTTTTTCCAGATGCGAGGGCAAGGCTATGATCAGCAAGGACAGCGAAATGACCATGGCTGCGGTCACCACTCCATTCAAGACATAACCCAAGACCTGGTTGGTGGTGTGAGCGCCTTGGTAATGCGTGACGACCATAGGCACGATGAGCACCGATATAATCAGCAAAAGGAGCCAACGCGAACCGCCCAGAAGCAAGGATGAGGGCAATGCCGCGTACAGACATCCAAGCGCCAGCAGCGCGAACAGTGCCGGCCAGCGAGACCGTACAGCCTTGGTAGCACTCCCCGATTTATCGATTGTTGTCATGGCTGCCCCTACCCCCTTCAGCCCTTCCCTGAAAACTTGCCTATGAAGGTCAGATACCCGGTGCGCCCGTACCCCTTGTTCCATTTTTTCACCGACTTCAGAATCCGCTTCAGGCAGGCGACAATATCCGCCGCCGAGTAAATGGTGACGTTTTCCGGCAGTTCCCCCAATTCCGGCGAAACGGCCTCGGTCCCCATCCTCCAACAACAAACCTCCATAATATCGGTATATAACTGTCCGGTTTTCTGGTTTAAGCGCGGAGCCTTCGGCTCTCTGCCTTGGGATATGTGCTTGTAGGTATCGATGAGATATTCCAGCGCTTCCATCACATCATAGTCCAGAAGAGGTATGTGTCGGTGTACGTGAATGATCGCGGTTTCGATGTTCTGCAACAGGTCTTGATATTGGTCGGTAAATTTGAGAGCACTCACGATAGTTAAATTTTCCTTCTGTTTTCCGGCGCGCTTCGCCTTCACCAGTCGGTAATGTTCCTTGAATTTTCCGATCCACTGCTCGTTGAGCAGGTGATTGAAGAGAATGAGAACCCCTTCCCGCAGGTTCGCCTTCGAGCACATGGCAATCGAAGCGCCCGACATCTTCGGCATGCCAGCGGCTTCGCCTCCCATCCATTTTTGGTAGTAGGCATCCGTTTCCCACCCGAAGTCGACCGTTGCTACTTGAGCGCCGTTATGCATCACGGCTACCATTGTCTTCCTGCAATCGCAGGCATCGTCGGTGCAATACATGTCCACGAAAGCATATTCGCCGTCCGGCAGGTTGGGGTCGGACGAAATGGTCACCGTCCTGATTTGCACATTATCGACAATTTCTCCTGCCGGTATGAACTCCATTATCTCCTCCTATTCCTGCCGCGCGGAAGTGCATGGGGGCAGAATTTCAAAGTCTCCAGTTGATGGTGATGGGGGGAGGTTGCTGGAATTTCAAACCTTCTAAGCCCATTGCTCACTACGCCCACATCGCTCACTACTCCAACATACGAATGCCCGGATCCCGTCATGGATCGGGTAACCCCTAACTTCAGGTTAGTTCATCAAAATGTTTATCAAACTGTTCCGTTTGGATTCGTAGATGCGTAATAGCAGCAGATAACTCCCCTAAAATATCCTCTTTTTGATTCTTTGAAAGTCGGGCCACCTTCAGTGCCTCAATATACTTCACAGTGTTTAGGCATTCCTGCTCCAGTTCATCAAATAAAACCGTGATCATCCTTTGACTTGCCATGTAGTTCTCCTTTACCCGGTCACCATAACGCAGGCTGCTAAAAATGCTTTGCCGTAGGATGTGACTTCAATAAACTCGGAGTGATGGGTTGACACACTGGCTCCGTAGTCCCCGTAACGATTATCCCGAGCGTCCCAATATTCGGCCTCAGAGCTGGTTACATGCCTGAAAATCCGGAGGCGAAGAAGATTTTCTACATAAATATCTGCTTTGACTGGGTCTGTGACCTGTGCCTGTGCACACATCTGGCGCATTGCCGACTGAAGCTCATAACTCTCCTGATCGCCATTCCAGCAGGGCCACTCTTCATTCAGGGAAGAAATATGATGTAGGATTCTGGTCTCATCCGGCGTGAGTTGCTGGATTATGGTCACAAATGAGGGATGCGCATCATCCGAAGTCGTGCAATCCATTGAGGTAGCGAGCAGCTTGGCATACATTTCCCTAAGATCTGGCTCATCTGAGGTGAAAAGCATCTGAATTACTAATGGCCCGGCTATCGATAGCGGAGGTGTACGAATCTCTTTGGCCTGCCTTTCCGCTAAAAGGCCGGTTACGCGGATACAAAGCCATGCTCTAATTCTTTCATATCCCCATACGGTTGCCTCAACAGGAGCAAGAGCGATTTTGACTGCTTTCGCGATTGTCGCAATACCCTCACCCAATTCTCTTGCTGCGGGTGAGAGGAGGTCGGCATAAACTGTGGGGAGCAATGTCCCAATGCCCAGCCCTTTCGCTACTTCGATAAGATCCTTTTCATCCATATGTACTCGATCCTCGGGCGCCGGCTCCTCGCCTTGCTCCTGGTCTCTTCAGGTTCCAGATAAACGGGCAGCTCAGTGTCGTCTTCCATTTCCATCAAGACTTCAGTATCCAAGCCACTCTGATCCCCTCTTCATCTTTAAAAGCGAAAACCCCTCCCTCAGGGAAGTAGGATTCGGCCTCTTCGAGGGAGTCATAGATGCTGCCGTCTATGCCGTCAATTGAGCCTTCGTTCGCCGCGGCTTCTGCTTGAGAATTGTATAGTTCCATCGACGGTTTCTTCATTGGTTTCATTACCTTGTTCCTTTGTTGAACTGGCAAAGCTCCGTGTTTTTTATGGATAAGTGGCGCAGGGTTACAAGCATCCTTGACCGCAATGCGTCCTTTAACGTTAGTTTTTCCGATTGTTCCAGCCATGCAGCCCGACAATCCTCCCAGTAGTGCCGATCCGGACACGCCGTGCTTATCCTTCTCCTGCTGGCCGATCCGAAGGGTCGTGGCCGATCCGAAGGGTCGTGGCCGATCCGAAGGGTCGTGGCCGATCCGAAGGGTCGCGTCTGTGGCAGATCCGAAGGGTCGCGTCTGTGGCCGATCCGAAGGGTCGGAGTCTGGAGGGTCAGGCCTGGACATAGGACATGCAGATAGTTTGCCTAAGAAATGTCCAGTATCCAGTTAACGGTAGGGATACCGGTTACCCAGTACCCCCCGTGCAAATCCGTACATGCGGCACTACCGCATACGGCTTCTGCCTCGGGTCATGGGGAGGACAAAGGGATGCCCATTTGATTACAAGTTAATTCCCCAGCAATTCACTGCAAATGCCAGCCATTATCTGTTGTAACCTTTTCCCCTCGACGCACTCAGCTCTCGACGGGCCGCAGATACCGCCCCTAACCCACTGATTAATCGGATGAGGCTCATTTCCATCTTCTCCCAGCCAGATAAAAACTCTTTCACCGCAACACGTCGGTAAGTTCGATCGCCCTTCAGCCAGCTTCTTCGACCTGCTTTCTGCCCCCAACGTCTTCCTCCACCGTCCTCTGCATCGAGTGTTCTTGTCCGGGGACCGTTATCGGTGGGATGGATAGTAAGGCTTTGATGAATTTAATTCAACACTAAATCCAGCGTTGCCCGGTTGGGATTTTGCGGCAAGCTCCCCTCCCTTATGGGGAAAGACGTGGCTTTCTGCGGGCTTACCACCCTCTCCCCAACCCTCCCCCATCAAGGGGGAGGGGGCTGTCATCGTTGAAGATCGGCCCGATCCTTGCGAGATTGCAGCGCTCGGGCGACTTTGACCTGCTGCACTAAAGAAAATCATCCGGGGTGCACTCATCAATCTCGCACGTCGATAGCCCCGCCGGTTTCCCGGTGGGGCTATCTTGTATTCTCCCGCGCATCTTGGCTGCTTGGAAGCCACCCCGTCCGAGGCCAGCACCTCTCTGACCCGGTTAGCTCGCTACAAGCCTTTCAACGCTAATGTCTTCATCAACAACCCCAATGAATCCCAATATGCATGGCTCATCGGCAAGTCCCAAACGGAAGTTGCGATCCGCGGAGCGTCGGTGGCAATTCCCAAGCGGAAGTTGCAATCTGCGGAGCGTCGGTGGCAACTTCTAACCGGCAGATGCAATCTGCGGAGCGTCGGTGGCAATTTCCAATCCGGAAGTTGCAATCCGCGGAGCGTCGGTGGCAATTCCCAAGCGGAAGTTGCAATCCGCGGAGCGTCGGTGGCAATTCCCAAGCGGAAGTTGCAATCTGCGGAGCGTCGGTGGCAACTTCTAACCGGCAGATGCAATCTGCGGAGCGTCGGTGGCAATTTCCAATCCGGAAG